>VGMB01000029.1 GCA_016866585.1 Chlamydiota bacterium | reverse complement strand
CATAGGTGCTGTAATTGAAGTAGATCTGCCCTACAGTGAAAATCCATATGCATTTAAAATACAAAAAATAAAAGCTAATGGTGACGACGTATGGCAATCTATGCCTCTTGGAAAGAAAAACTTAATTACATCTGATCAAAGTGTACAAGGTGGTTTTATTATAGCAGAATTCGATAGATAGAATGATAAACAACTTATATTAGATCTAATATTTTTTAGGTCCTTCCGACTTTTTTGTGAAAAAATTCTAAAATGACTATCCTTTAGGTAAAAAAAGGATAGTCATATGAAAGAGCTTTACTACTATTTAATTGGATTGATCGAGCCGTGGACTGTCGATGACGTCCAATTTCAAGTTAAATCGCAGCAAGTAGATATTTGGGTTAGCTACAAATCAAGTACTTGCCTATGCGATGGATGCAAGGAACCTTGCCCAATTTATGACCACGTCAATGAGCGAACATGGAGACATTTAGATAGTTGTGGGTACAAGACCTTTGTTCATGCTAAAATACCCCGCATCAAGTGCTCTCTGCACGGTATCCATCAGATAGATGTTCCATGGGCTCAGGCTCATTCACGTTTTACTCTTATGTTTCAGCAGCTAGCTATAGATATTTTAAATCAATGCACTATCTCTGGAGCGGCTAAAATTTTACGCATTTCTTGAGATCAAGCATGGCACATTATGGAGCTGGCTGTAAAACGAGGTTTAAATCGAAAGACAAAAGAACCTATTTCTTATTTAGGAGTAGATGAAAAATCAGTCTTAAAGGGACATGACTATTTTACAATCGTTTATAACTTCGATAGAGGAACGGTTGAATACGTGGGTGATGACAGAAAAAATGATAGTCTGAAAGCTTACTTTGATAGCCTCTCAGATACGCAGAGATCTAATATTAAAGCAGTAGCTATGGACATGTGGCGTCCCTATATACAAGCTACTTCTACAGCCCTTGGAGAAAATAAAATTGTGATTGATCGCTTCCATGTTATGAAGCATATGAATAAAGCTGTGGATGAAGTTAGAAAGCATGAGACAAAGGAACTTCATGCAAAAGCTGATAATACCCTAAAGCGCACAAAATACTTATGGCTTTACGCCAAGGAAAACATCCCAGACCATAGGACAGTAGATTTTGAGATTCTTAAAGCTAAGATGCTAAAGGTGTCTAAAGCATGGGCTGTGAAAGAAATGCTACGAGATTTATGGAACTGCACAAATCTCAAACCCGCAATTCGCTACTTTGTGAAGTGGTTCGAATGGGCTATGGATAGTGGGTTGAAACCCCTTAGAAAGGCTGCCGATACGATAGCTGATCACATCGATTATATATTAATGTACTTTAGGCATAGGATTACCAATGCGACTAGTGAAGGCCTAAACTCGAAAATTCAAAAAATCAAGGCTATGGCCTGTGGATTTAGAAATCGGGAGAACTTCAAGATAGCGATTTATTTTCATTGTGGTGGTCTTGAGCTTTACCCATAAAAAAGTCGGAAGGACCATTTTTCAAGAAATATCATCTATGAAACTTCCTTTTTGAGGGAATTAATCAAAAAGGGAGTAAGTTCATTAAAATACGAATCTTTTAAGATTGAAGAGTCTCCAAGCGCCTATAGTGGCTAGCGAGAATTATAAGATTGCGCTTCAAGATCAAGAGCTATTTTACATTTACTGGCTATTGAAGAAATAAATAAGTTTGCGATAATTAGTGTAGGCACTAATACCACCGCACTTATAGGGCACGCCATAATCGTTGTAATTCCTATGTAATTTACAGCAATCTTTGCGAAAATCTCGGTAGCAATAGTTGCAACTTTTTTTGTATTTGGAGAACATTCTGCGAATATACGGTGTCCCCATCCCCTTACTTGTATAAGAGCTTCATGAAAGCCACTTCTACTCATTATTGAATCTAAACATTCAGCTGAATTCATACATATTGTCATAATTTTCCCTCCTTTTTTAAATTATGATAAAAAAAGAATATAGATCGTAACCCACTGTTTATGTGCCGATTGACACATAAACATAAGAAAATCCTAACAATCTAATATTCGACAATTTAGGAATGATCCCTAAGCATTCGAAAATATTCAGCAATAGTCGTATTTACAACAATAAGCGCAGGCACAATCAAAACCATACTAGTAGGATTTGCAACAATCGTTGAAACTCCTATGTAAGTTAATGAAAACCTTAAGAAAAAATCTGTCGCAAAAAGAGAGAATTTTACAATCCCACTCTGAACCTCTTCTAGAGAAGGTGCATAACTGATTAAACGTCCTCCCCACTGCCTAACTTGAGAAAGACCTTCATTGATTCTTTCCCCTACTGATGCCAAACAATCATTTGGATTTACTGCAATCGACATAAAACCTCTAAAAATAAAACGAGCACAATAATAACAACACAATTAAAACAAATAAACTCAAATGATCGTTTGACTCAATATTAAATCTTTAATATACATGTAAATATACTATAAAAGAGAATAAATGGACCCACACAATATTGTTATTCAATTAGTTATCATTTTGGTTGCTGCTAGAATCTTCGGAGAGCTTGCACTTTTTTTAAAAGCGCCAGCTGTAATCGGAGAGATGGTTGCTGGCATAGTGCTTGGACCAAGCGTCCTGGCGTGGATAGGTATCAGCGATCCGATAAATCTGCTTGCACAAATAGGTATAATCCTCCTTTTATTTGAAGTTGGTCTTGAATCGGATATCAATAAGCTCGGTTCAGCAGGTAAAAAAGCGACAGTAGTAGCCATAGGCGGAGTTATACTCCCCTTTGCCAGTGGTTATCTTATATCTTACTATTTATTCGATCTTAGCTTTCTTTCTAGCCTTTTTATAGGTAGCACATTAACTGCAACCAGTATTGGTATCACATTAAGGGTCTTAAAAGACTTGAAACAACACAATAGCCATGAAGGACAGATTGTCATAGGAGCTGCCGTTCTGGATGATATCATCGGTATCATCATACTTTCTATTTTATTTGAGTTTGCAACTACAGGGATTGTAGAGCTAGAAAGTGTGGGTAAAGTATTCTTGTACATATCATTATTCTTTTTACTTGCCCCTTTTGCAGCTAAAATCATGTCCCACACAATCATGAAATGGGATGAAAGGACATCAATAAGTGGACTAATCCCCTCAACAATTGTAGCAGTGATTTTATTTTTCGCATGGTTAGCTTACCGTGTTGGAGCCCCAAGCCTGCTTGGTGGATTTACGGCAGGCCTAGCTATTTCCAGACAGTTTTTCTTCCCATTTGCAAGTTTTCTTCGCACATATAATGGGTTCAGTAACAACGTAGAAAGGCAAATGAAGCCAATCATAGGACTGTTTACGCCGATGTTTTTTGTAGCTATAGGTTTATCCTTAGATTTGAAATCTATAAATTGGTCATCCCCTACAATATGGCTTTTAACCTCCTCGATCTTTATTGTTGCAGTGATTGGCAAAATGCTTTCAGGATTTTTACTGAACAACGAAACATTAAAGTCAAAGTTTGCCATTGGAACCTCTATGGTACCAAGGGGTGAAGTAGGGCTTATCTTTGCGAATGTCGGTATCACTTCAGGTGCGATAACAAACGATGTATATGCATCATTGATCCTCGTTATAACAATGACAACTATATTCATTCCATTTGGGCTTAGGTTTGTTTTTGGACTTAAAGAGAGGAGATTTTTAAAATGATATTATTTAAAAGCAACAAAAGCTCCCACTTTCGCACTGCAACGGCAGTTGCAATTGCCATATTTTCCTTCTTATCAGTACAAACATTTTCTACTACAATTACAAGTGAGTCAACTTTATACCCAAAGATTTTAGATATAGCAAAAAAACTACCCTCAACAGGAACGCTTTGTGTAAAAGAAGAAAGTGGTTACAGAAGAGAAGGTAGATTTATCTATCTAAAAGTTGATGATAGATATATTAGCGACCTAGCGCCCTTACTAAAGAATGTTCATGACCAAGCACCCGATAACGAGATAGGCGCCCATATCACTGTTATACTACCCTTTGAGTCGAAAAAACTCCCTAAAAAAATCGTGGAATTGGGTGAAACATTTTCTTTCGAGGTCCAAGGGCTTGACAAGGTAGTTTTAGATGAAAAAGAAAATACAACGTGGTATATCCTGACCGTCAAAGCCCCGGATCTTTCAACTTTACGCAGGAAATACGACCTAACTGCCTTGCCTTATGCCGAGCATGAGTTCCACATTTCAATATCAAAGCAAATCATGCAGAGGCAATAGTCTATGTCATATTCTTTGCAAGATGCAATCTACGGCAGTCAGTATGGAAAGTATATCTACCATAGGATGCGCTTTTTTTTAGTTGTAAGCCTCACAACCCTAGCCATCAATGGAATTGAGATTTTTCTTATAAGACAGCACCTCACTAAAAACGTCATCATTCCAGTTATAGCTATGCGTATTTATATAGGAATAGCTTCCTTAGGTTGGTGGGGAACCCTTGAAATGATGAGGGAGTACATTCGAAGTAGGGTTTATTTTTCAGAAAAAAAGCTCACTAGTGAAGCAATTGGGCATTGGATGTTGATAAGCTTAATTGCAGCTTTATTGTTTATTTTTGTTCCTTTTCGTTTTTTCATGTCAAAAAAACAGATTATGCTTCCTGACGAACAGCTTATTTTCAACGGTTACCTTATTGCATACGTTCTACACGGGCTCTTGAGCTTTATCTTTCAGACGTACAGATCTGGAGTGTATGCTATACGTAGGGTATACAGACCACTAGGATGGGTACTGGGTCCTGGAATTATAAGTTTTATGCTTATGTTGTTTTTATGGAAAATTATCGGTCTTGTGGGACTGCCCATAGCTTTCATACTAGGCGAGTTTATTGACACAGGGATACGTTGCCATTTCACAAGAAAGATCTATAAACAATTAAAACTAGATATAAAACTATGGTCTGGATGGAGTGCTTTACGTCTATTTATTCAATCTTTATCTTTGAAAAACCTCTTTCAAACGTGGTTTGCTGGAACACTTACCAATTTCATCAATATTATTCTTTTAGTTTATCTTTCTTACGTAAAAAACCAACCCACTCTTTTAATTTATTCTTTTGTGATAAGACAGATCTACCATGCTTATGCCCATTGGGGAGAAATCTTCTATTTTGACCTAAAAAAACTATGCAGTGATGGTTATACAGCCTTTTATAATGGTTTTTTAAAAAAGCTATTCCCCCTTACATTCATCATATCTACGATATTTTGGCTTATAGCTAATATTTTCAGCCTAATCTTCGACATGCAAAATTTCTGGACTCACGTAATCGTTATAGGTATATTTTTTCAACTTACATCCATTTTTTCAATACTTGTGGTTCACTCCTTCTGCCAATCACGCTTTATTGACATTTCACTTGCTTCCTGTCTTGGTATGGAAATATTTTTCATGTTTCATAGTTTTTCAGTTGACTCTACATTCACCAATTCTATAGCTGTATTTTTTGGAGTATCGACAATGGTTGCTTTTCTTTGGCAGAAAAGGTTTGCGGCCAACCACTCCGTGGAGTGCGTACGACCACAGTCTATTTACAATATGATTATAAGAATTGAAGAGAGCAAAAAAGGGTATCAAATCCTAAAAATTAGAACTAACCCTAAAATGAGAGGACACACCCTAGAGGCCTTCATGAGCAAGGTTTCTATTGAAATAGACCAAGAGGGCTGGATATGCCCATTGAAGACAAATGAATTCTTACTCATAGAAAAAAGGCCTAAACTAAGCCATAAAATCTTAAATGGATTTAAAAAAGATATGATCAAGTCATGCATTACAATACAGGTTCATGACAAGATCTCTTGCTTTGATGTAATTCAAAAGGAAGTATCAAAAGAAATACTGAAGAACCCATTTTATCTCCAAATGCAAGAATGCAGCGCCAAACTCTCGGCAGAGTGGATATCTGAACTATTTAAAAAGGAGTTTCCTGGAGAAATTTCTACATCTCTTTCTGATTCCGACACACTCATAAATCAGGAACAAAAGGCTGAGATTTACAAATCTATTGAAAAGTTTTTTATGTTACCCTTATCTCAACTAAGAAACTCTCACTTCATAAGCAGCCTTTCCTACATTAAATCCCCTAAAGTATTCATAATCAAAAAAAGTAAAGACAATTACAAAAAAACTCTAGCTTGGAACACCTTCATCCACTACACAAACTTTTCTTACTTTTCTGCAAGTGGATACGAAGAAGGTACGAGCATTACGTTGAAACACTCTAAATACTTGCACTTAGGACAATTTCTTGAATAGCCAAGCTTATTCAGCAGGAAGTATTTCCCAAGGAGCAGGATCTGGTAGGTAGCTGTCCATAAAATCATGAAGCAGCTTACAGGTCTTGTCACTTGCTCCAAGCATACAGTCTTGTATGCAGAAAGTGTGTTTAGGTTCATTTTTGAGTTCATCAAGGGCTATTTTATTTCGATCAAGGTCTAAGTCATTAAACATAGAGGCCATTTGATTTTTTAAATCACCTATGACAACTCTATTCTGATAGTACCATATGTACTGAAAGAGTCCATTTGTCACGTTATAATTGGTAGCTGCACGGAACCTATGGGAAGAGTTTTCCTCAAACACAAAAGGAAACATGTCTTCCACCTGCTCAATCCATGATTTTTTCAAAGCAAACGGTGCATGACAAAGGCGGTGTCTTTTTTCTGGGATAAAGCACGCATCGAGGAGGGCATTAGAATTGACCCAAGCCTGACGATAAAGAGTAGCTTGAACGACAGGGTTGTCCGACACTGTATATCCTTCTTCAAAAAGCACTTTAACCTTACCATCCTCTGTAAAAAAGTCGTAAGGTGTCAAAGGCAGACCAACAAAAACATCATCATTAAAATAAATAAAATGCTCTGACAAATTAGGTATTCTATGTAGATGACATTCAAGAGCTTGAGAATTGAATGTGGGAAGAAGACTTAAATCTTTAAATATATCTTTATGGTCAATAATCGTGATTTGAGGATGGTCTAAAAGCCATTCTGGACGCTGGCTCATGGTCACTATGTATACATGATTGAAGAACGGAGCAAATTTCAAAATTGATCTTAGCGAATACTTAAGCTCTTGATGATCAGAAAACCGATTTTCTTGAGCACCTTCAAGTTTACTTTTATCTAGCAAACCCTCACCTTCTCGATAACACTCCTTGCACTCAAGCCAAGCAGGATCCTTCCCATCAACCCAAAGATATACTATATCTATTGGATAAGGGAAAGGCCCAGATTCTGAGGCGAGCACTGAGACAAAACTTAAAGTGAAAATAAATATTGTAAGTTTGTAAAGTTTTGAAAAAATCATGCAGTGTATATCCGTAAATGAGTTCCAGAAAATAATATTCGGCATGAACTATAAAGGAGGATTCTTTAATCTAAAAGGATTTCGTTATCTGGAAGCAAATTTTTGCGCAGAGAAAGAAGATAGGTATAAAAAAAACTTAGTCTGCCCATTACTGAGCAGACCAGCACATGTGTTACTCACAATCTGTATTGTGATGCAACACTTATAATGCAAAAGCGGCCATCCCCTGCCGTTTTAGCATATAAAAGACTATTGCAAGGTGACAATCTATATAAGATATACCTCGTATAACTTCATTATATAAATTAATTTTTTTAAACACAAGCGTAATTGTTATTGTTTTTTTAAACCCACATATAGCGTGGTATTTTTTTAATTTTTTTTGCGAAGAAACACCCCCTTTATAACAATAAGAGGCTATATGCCTGGAAATTTAAAATAACAATCTTACGGCCTGTTGTTAATTATTTTCTGTTGAAAAGATTATAAAAATTTATAAAATTGATTAAATGGAGAATTAATCGGATAATATATGGATCTACAATAAATTGGAGATACATATGAAAAAATTGTTTTTTTTAAGTTCTTTTGCATTTTTTAGTCTATTCACCTCTTTATCCCACGCAGCCCTACCGCCTATGGCTCAGTCTTTACGCGAGATGAATGCTATTATAAATCACAACTTTTTCCTCTCTCCCAAAATGATTGCGGAAAACATCATATCGATTCACAAAACGGAGCTTGGGTTCATCGTAGAAACAACACATTTTATAATTCCTATACAGATAAATTATCTACCACAAGAAATGGTAGGGCCTAGGGTGTTTGAAGTGCATTTCGATACTGATCATCTGATAGCAAAAGAGTAATTAGATCGACTTCTTGTAAATCATTTTCCCATATTTGTTGTTGTAAGACTGCCTGATGCACAAGCATCGGCAGTCCGTTTATTGTTTTTACTCCTATCTTATCAAAACAGGATAAAAAGCTAGATTCTCCTTGCATGTAGTTTACATCCATTGCAAGTAGTGCGGTTATATTATCTGTTATTTTTACAGGCATATCGGTTGATGTACCATTAATGATTACATCATAAATAGAAAGGTCTACATCTGAAATCGTTAATAATTGTGTCTGGAGCAATAATTTTTCATTTACAACCTTTGAAACATCCCTACAGGCGATATCAACCTTCATTCCCTCTTTAACTAGACCATATGCTACAGCCCTTGCAGCTGGACCGCTACCCAAAACAAGCACCCTGCTAAAATCCTTCATAATATATGGCCTCACAGCTAAAACAGACCCGGGGGCGTCTGTATTGAATCCAAGCAAAGTCCCTCCAACCTTACGCACGGTATTTACGGAATTAATTTCAACTGCTTCTGATGAGATCTCATCAAGATAGTAAATACACCTTTCTTTAAAAGGGGTTGTAACGCTTAAACCTTCTATAAATGGAAGAGAATTTACACACATGAAGAACTCACCCAGCTCATCTATTTTCAAAGGAAATTTTATGTAAATAGCATCCAAATCTGCCAGGGAAAACATGGTATTATGTAAATCAGGGCTAAGGCTTTTTTCGATATTTTCACCAATCAGACCATAGACTTTGGTTCTTTTTGATAAAGATGGAAAATCCTTAAGATCAAGTTGCCCCAAGGCCGTCTGATGACCATGTATATGAACATAACTAAAATAACTGCCGACTACTGCCGCAAGAATGCGGGTAATTTTACCGAATTCACCCATGGCAATCCCTATAAATGGCTTGCCCTGTTGTGTTGTATTATAGCAGAAAGTTAGCATTTTTAAGGCGTCGGTAGTTGATGAAGCAAGGCAGGCCATTTTATAGATATCAGCTCTTTTTTCTTGCATCTGTAAATAAATCTGATCCAAATCTGGCGTTTTAATAAAATTATGGTAGGACAATATAATTTTTGGCCTACAAGAATGTTTCTGCACATAGCTCAGTAACACATCAGGACAATCCCAGCATAGATCCACATAATCTGGAGCCAAATCTAACAACTGTTGCCAAAGAAAAAGAAATTCTTCCGATTCCTTGTTATGAAAGGTTAGGATAACTTTTTTATTCCACGATAATAGGAGATTTTTTAAAAGTTTTAGATCTATAACCTCAAATAAGTCTAATCGCAACTCGATACCGTCAACATCACCTTGGATTTCATCTAAATTTTTTTTTACATCATCAACAGTCGGACCTTTGCAAACCCCTATTAGCTCCATAAAATCACCAAATTATAAAAAAACAAAAGCTACTTTACAAAGAAGTATATTGCACCAGCAACACAAATTCCTAAAAAACTCATTTTCACTCTCTTAATCTATCAAGTATAAAGAAAACTCTTTGAATTAGAAGTAAACGCAATTTTAAAGTTAATTCGAAATTGAATAAAAAAATGATTTTCGATATATTTTAACTCATTTTATTTTAAATAAAGAGATATTCATGTCATTTTTTTCTGATACACAAATTACCCAGTATTACGGTCCTTCTGCTTTAACATCTTTTAATGGAGCCCGAGAACACGCTGTTGCTTATGCAACCCAAGAAATAAAAAATGCTAAAGAATCGGGAGCAAACCTAAGAAAGCTATTTCATGAAGTTACAGATCAACTAGCACAAAGACGAAATCATCTAGCTGATTTGTCAAGAACACAGAATCCCGTCTATTTTGGCAGGCCAAGAAAGCACACATCTGGCAGTGTTTTCCATACAAACCTAGGAAGCTCTAATCCTGCAAATGCGAGATACCAAACACACAACCGCAAGATCATGCAAAACATCCAAAGGATCTTGCAAGACAATATACCTGCAAGCGGGCCTTTGACCCAAAAAAAATTCCAAATTAACTCCTTCTACCAAGGTAGATCTACGCGATTTGAAATTGAATTGTTAGATAAAAAAGACATAATAGCTAGGGAATGGACAAAACCGGTTCATAGTAAAACTGTAAACATTCTTCCTCATATTAAATTAGATCTTGATACTGATAGCATGGATAGACCTAACTTTCCATCCACAGATAAAGACCGCATCACCTTAAAAGATTTTCATCAGAATCAAATGACCATAAAAGCAAATTTTCCAGATGTCTATGTTCACGAGAAAATGAATTACCTGCTCTCTGCTATAGACAACTGCTTTCCTCTAAGAGAACTTAAAGTTATTCCTGGTACATCAACAACTCAGTTCGTAAAAAACGAGTTAAACATAAGAAGCATTTACGTAATTGCCAAAGTCAGCTGTGAATTCAATTCTAAGTTATACACCCTATCAAAATATATCACCTGGACACACCAAGATAACGAAACTGACCCAGTTGAAAGGATGACTGATATTCCTGTGGTGATCCTTCACCAGGATCTTTATTTATTAGACGATACATTAAAAGAAATATCAACAATCTTTGAGCGAGCTCTCAGATGGAATAAAAAAGAAGATCCAATTGAAGATTTGGTCAATGAAGTCGGCATTCTTCGATATCTTTTCACTCACGCTATGCCTTACATAAGAGGTTCTTCCGCTATCGGTGAATGGCTTGAAGAGTCGATATACAAAAGCCACGACCTAAACTTTGAAAGAAGACCCGGGCAATCAGCAGACTTGGAAGCACTTACTGCACCAACTCTTGATAAATTTATGAATAGACACTACAAACACACTATTTGGGTTTCTGAACCAATAAATGATGTAAAAGAAACTGTATAGAAAACACTAAGATAACAGAGCTCCCAAAATAGATGGTGCTCTGTTATCTTTAAGCTAAGACTGATTATCTTCTTCCAAAATTTCTAAAATATCCTTATTGACTTTTTCACGATCATAATCAGCTAAAATGTTATGCCCTGATCTAGAATATGAAATTTTACTGAAGTGTATATTGTTTTTTTCTAAAAAACTAAACGTGGAGCGATTCGATATCGTTTGATCCAACTCTCCATACAAAACATAAGTTTTGCTATCCTTTAAATTACAAACTTCCTTCTTCGCCCATTCTTTCATCGCCAACAGAGCACACAATGAATTAAACGGGATCGATTTATAATTAAATTCCCTTAAAGCTCCTTTAAAATCACAAGTGTCTGTATTCAATAATCTTCCCTTGCGTATGGGCTTGAGAATTATAGGTGATATAATTTTAATGATCCACCTGCAAAAAGAATTCGTAATAAGAAATTCAATAATTTCATCATTTGTTGATGGGAAAAGATAAGGACTAGACAAAA
>VGMB01000028.1 GCA_016866585.1 Chlamydiota bacterium | reverse complement strand
AGAAATACAACAATTTGCTAAAATTGATTTTGTTAAGAAGTTTGTAGGCCCTTTTATAGAAAACATGAAAGGCTATCTTAACCTCCCCTCTGGAGGCTGTAGCATCCTAATGCAAAAAAAGGGTGACGATTGGGGGTGTCACTGGAAAATAGGTGCAAGTGTTCAACAACTTACAGCTCGCATTTCGACAGATCTTTTTATTGAAAATGGATTTTGTGATTTTAACTATGACTCATCATTGTCTATAGCTAACATCAAAAATACAAGAGGATCAATATTTGCGTATAGTAAAGAGCTTCAATTTAATTTAGCCGATTTAGCGTTTGATCCAAGAAAAGACAGTCGATTTTCGTTTAACGTTATAGATGACAAGATCAATATTTTAGAATTAAATGGATTCATCAAATATACTTCTGAATGGAATATTGTTTTTGATAAAGATGGTTGTACGTTTTTAGCGCAACCGTTATTGCTAGCGAATTGTAAAATTGCAAGGGGAATGAAGCTAAAAGAACTTGACATTTCAACCAAAATCCAAGGTGAAAATATCGCGGATATTTACACTTGTTTTTACGGTAGCTCTCTATTGTCTAGTTCTACTTTTACTAAATATAAATCTTACGTGCAAGACATTAGTGGTAGTATCCTTTTAGCTATTAATTTTAATGATATCAAAGGATGTACATTTCAAGCTGCTGCAGATGGTGTTTATTCATCTTTATTTGCTATTAATAATTTGGATCTTTCTGGGTATTATAAAGATGGTAGATGGAAGCTTGAAAAATGTTCATGGAATGATCATGCTGTATATACTGAGTTTATTACAAATGATCAACAAATCAATGTTTTACTCTTAAAGTATTTAAGCCCAACCCTGCAATTTGACCTTAAGGGTTTGTATGGTATCAATAACAGGGTTTTTGATGTCAAATCTCTACATGCGATTATTGATTCATCTTTTTTAAGAATTAACAAATATGAAAATTTAAAAGGTAAAGTTGAGTTAGATGCAAGTGGTGTCTGTAAATTAAATGAAAATTTTTTAATAGATGAGATGAACTTACGTTCTTTGTTTGATATAGGAATTAACTTGCCCGTAATTTGTCAAATGAAACAAAAAAAACACAGCTTACTTTCATTCTCAAGTTCTAAAGGATGTAAAATTACGGGGCTTGATTTTGATATATTTATACCGACAGTAAAGAAAAATGTAGGGAAATTTTCCATTGATTCTATAGTTTTTTCTGAAAAATTATCAAATTCTGAGGTCTCTTATTGTGATCTTACTCTTTTGCCTGAAGGTTCTAGGTATTTATGCGATAGCTCAATCCCTTATAAGGATCTTTTAAAATTACGCACAGATCTTGATTGGAAGCTTTCTTGTTCTCTAAAGTCTTACGACGGTTTATTATCATCTAAAATTAAGTTGAACCCAGGTTTGTATAGCCTTTTTGATAAAGAGTATCAGGTAGAAAGTGCTGAAGTATTAATTTCGAGTTCGCAGATATCCTTAGATGCAATTGTTGAGTATAATAACCTTCCTCTACATTGTTATGTTGAAAAAGGAATTGTAAATGAATCTCCTGTATTAATTAGCATCAATGAAAAAGATTGTTCAGAAATACTTAAGCTTACTTGTAAGCCAAAAAATGATTCGTATGAAGTGGTTCGAGTCGATGGGAAATTAAGCGGAATACAAGCTAATTTACAGAAGAGTTCTCATATTTCAGATGGTTCATTTTTTGGTATTATTAATGTTAATTATTCTAAAGCTCAAAGAATTTTACCAAAAGATCTTGTAAGCATTCTAAGCTGCCTTAAGCTCGGAGCTGGGTATACGATGCAGGGTCATTTTTTCATATTAGATTCAGCAGATGAACCCTTTACATTTCAGGGTAATATAAAAGGAGAAAAGTGCGAATTATTGGATTACTGTTTTGATTCTTTACAAGTCAAAGCGCATATATCTAAGGATAAATTGATATTTGAAGACTTTAAAATAGAAGATTTAGCAGCTAATCTAATGTTAAAATCTTGTCAAATATCAAAAGATCAAATTACCCATGACTGGAATCTTTACTTGCCACTGGCTCATCTTAGAGAATTTAAGCCTAGTCTTTTATCTGAGAAAGGCAAAAGATTGGGAGAAA
Source organism: Chlamydiota bacterium (assembly GCA_016866585.1). Taxonomy (GTDB): domain Bacteria; phylum Chlamydiota; class Chlamydiia; order Chlamydiales; family Rhabdochlamydiaceae; genus VGMB01. Next base: position 9,668 of record VGMB01000028.1, on the reverse strand, counting down.
AACCTTTCATGATTAAAAATCTCACTGTTTATGATTTTCGAGGAAAACTAGGAGATAAAAAAAGTTTTGTTGGTAAAGGTGCTATTCATTTTCTTAATTCTAATAAAAAAGGGTTTAGCCTGCTTGACATACCTTTGGATGTTATAAAAGACATAGGATTGGACTCAAGTATTTTAGTTCCTGTAAGTGGGGAATCGGAGTTCGATATTAGAAAAGGTAGATGTCTTTTTCATGAATTAAAAAATTCATATAGTGATTCAAGAAGATCAGAGTTTTATCTAAATCCAGAAACTCTTTCTTATGTAGATCTTGATGGTAATTTACATATAGATCTAAGAATGAGGCAACATGTTTTAGTGAAATGGTCCCAATCATTTATTGTCTGTTTAAGAGGAAGCTTATCTAAACCTAAGTATAGCTTAAAGAATATTGATAGCGGTAACTAGATTATTAATTCAATCCATTCTTGACTTCATTTTTCCGAATTTATGTATTCATTGCCAAGATGACTGTAACACAGGATTTTTGTGTAGGTCTTGTTCTCATCAAATTGAGCTAGTAGATATAAGCAATCGCTGCAAATACTGCTTTTTAATAACACAACAGTGTAATTGTAGTTCTTTAGATTTCGCGAATTCTTTATGTAAGCAAGCTTTTGTTTGTGAGTCATATGGACCGGCTATTTCCATGGCACGAGCTTTCGAGGAGAATATGAACTGCGCTAGCAGCATCGGGAGCCTTATGACCGTTCTTATTTACAAGATATCTTGGCCTGTCCCTGATTTGATTATTCCGATTATAAAGGGAAATATTTCAACCTTGCCCATTTGTCAGAAATTAGCTAGTTTTTTCAATGTTAGCTATTCGAATATGTCTATGAAAGAGAATGGATTAAAATCTATTAATAGGCTTGTAAATTACTCGGATAAAATTGTACTTTTTGTATCTATCCAACCTTTGTCTACTGTTGTTAAGCGACGTATTTGCAATGAGTTTTATTTTGCAGGTGTAAAGGAGTGTTTTTTTATGTCTTTTTTAGAATCTTAAGATATTGGTATTTAGTATGTAAAAAATAGATTGAAATCTTAACACAATCTAAATAAATTTATATTATAATGATCCTAGGAGTAATTTAAACTTATCCTAGGAGAAAACTATGTCATCTATAAGTTCAATTCAGTCATCAGAATTAGATGACTTAGTGGCAGCTAAAAGTTATGGAACTCAATCATATTGGAATAATTTTCAGAATCAGAATTCTGAAAATGAGTTGAGTGTTGAGTCTGTTAATAATGTAATAAATGAGGTATGTAATTCTCAGGGATCCAGCCCTGATTTTAGTTCTTAATTGATTACACCAGAGGCTCTTCTTTAAAAGGAGTCTCTTCTTCTTTTTCTTCGGGTTGAGTTTTTCTTTGTACGTGTAACTTGCCTAGAATCGATACTCCTTCATCCACAGTGATACTCGAGGCTACTATGTCTCCAGTTACCTTTGCGCTGTTTTTGAGTACCAGTTTTTTAGAAACACATAAATCTCCCTCTACAATCCCTTCTATGTAAGCTTCTTCTAGATGAAGATCAGCTTTTACTATGGCTTGAGGCCCAATCTTAATGCTGCCTTTAGATAGTATTTCACCTTTGAAGTAGCCGTCAATAATTGCAAAAGACTCAAATGTAATTGATCCTTCTACTTTTGCATTTTCCTTTATATGGATTTCTGGTGACTGGTTAGTATAGGTCTCATTTTTTTGAACAACCTTATTTCTTAGTTGTTCTAGTCCGGAGTATGGTTGTCTAGCCATCGTCAAAGAGTCTCTCTCAGAGGTATTGTATTCTTCCTGAAGAATGTTTTTTTCTTCTAATATACCTTTACTGTTTTTTTTAAACATACAGTCCTCATTCTGTTAGAATACTTATCTTCAGGATATATTCTTTTGGTTTTAAGCTTCTAGGTTGCGTCTTGCCATCTGAATTTGTTTTCTTAATACCTCATCTGTTTCTACTTGCCCAGATATTTTTTTCCATGCATGCAGAAGAGTGGAGTGTGTTTTTCCTCCAAACGATGATGATAGTTTAATAAGAGAATCATTGATGAGCTCTTTTGCAAGGTACATGGCAACTTGTCTGGGGAAAGCTATGTCTTTGCTGCGTGAATTGCCTTTAAGATCGCTGATTCTCACTTCATAGATTGTTGCAACGCTTTTTAAGATGTTCTCAACAGATATTCGTTTTGATGGTGCCATTTGAAAAAGCTCACTAAGTGCTTTTTCTACGACTTCTTCTGTTACATCAAGTCCCATCATTCTGCAGTAAGCGCTTAATCTATTGATAGCACCTTCGAGTTGTCTTACGTTGTTGAAAATGTGCTCGGCGATAAAAAAAGCAACTTTCTGGGGTATTTTAAACCCTTTTTGCTCCGCTTTGTGCTGTAGAATAGCTACGCGAGTTTCAAGGTCAGGGACGCCTATATTTGCTACTAATCCCCATTCCATTCTAGCAATCATTCTTTCTGATAATTTTAATTGTCCTGGCGGTTTATCACTGGTAATAACAATTTGTTTATTCTGGTTTATTAGTGTTTCAAACGTATTACAAAATTCTTCTTCGAAGTTTTGGCGGTTTTGAAGAAATTGAATATCATCGACAAGAAGTACATCAAGAGAACGATAAAATTTTTTCATTTTATCTAGTGTTTTGTTTCTTAAGTTATCTACTAAGTCGTTGATGAAGGCTTCTGTTGTTATAGCGTGAACACGTAATTTTTTGTGGTTTTGTTTTATTGTATGGCCAATTGCATGTAGCAGGTGGGTTTTGCCTAGACCTACACCACCATGGATAAATAAAGGGTTATACGATTTTCCTGGTCTTGCAGCTACACCAAGAGCAGCAGATTTTACAAATTGATTAGATGGTCCTTCAATAAAATTTTCAAATGTATAAAAAGGATTTAGCCTTAATTCTTGATGTTCCTTTGGTATATCAGATGAGGCTATTTCGCTAACTGGAACTGAAATCTGGTTAGCTTGAGCTTGTTTTTTAGGCTCTGCAATCACGAACTCTATTGCTGGCTCACCAGAGGATAGTGTTGGAACAAACTGCACTAAGTCTTTTTTGTAGTTATCTACAAGGTACTCTTGAACAAAGATATTGGGAACCTCTAGCACAAGTTTGTCTGAGGTCGATTCGATGACCTTGATTGGAGATATCCAGTTTTCGAATTCTGTAGAAGAACAGCGTTCTTCTATGAACTCTAAAAAGAAATCCCACGAATCTTGTGTCTGGCTTGTTATCATAATTGTACCAGTTTGTTAAAATGAACCTTGCAACGGATTTAGCACGTAATATGTTGTCAAGTTACCATTGGTTTCGAAATCGTTTCAAGAAAAAATCAATCTTGTCATTTTGATCTGAAGGTAACTTGTTGACGGAGAAAACATAGAGAAAACAGAAATTTATTTTCATTAGAAATAATCAAAAAAAATCACTTTGAACGAATGCTGTTATTAATAATTAAAAATAAGAACGACATTGTTATTTGTATGTAATCTTTTTATAATTTATGCGATCGTTGAGATAAGTAGAGTTTGTTTTGATTCTGGGTTTCTATAAAGAAACCCATTTTTTTTATTTTTTATGGAATTCACCTAGTTCGTAGCGCGATGTTATTCTTTCGATGATATTTGTTGTTGATATTCCTGTTGTATAGGGTAAAAGTTTTAAAATTCCTAGGCGCATAGCTGTGCCATATTGGTCTTCGAGCAGTTCAGGAGAAAAATCATCACCATGTACTACATAAGATATATTCCATTCTTTGATAAGGTTTTCTGTCAGTCTTAAAGGCGGTGCTACAATAACTTCGTCTACATATTTACATGCTTGGATTACACGTACCCGTTCTTCTAGGGTGAGAATCGGTGTTCTTTTGTATTCTTCGACAACATGATCTTCTAAAACACCTACAATTAAATAATCACCAAGAGCTCTAGCTCTTTTAAAAAATTCAACGTGACCTAAGTGAAAAAGATCTCCGACTACATCTGTATAAACTACAACCTTATTAGTTTTTTCATCGGAAAGTGAAGGGACTGAAAATAATAATATAAATAGAGAAAATAACACTTTTATCATAAAAACCCCAAGTTTATGGATTTTTTGAAGAATGCAAAATTGACCATTAAAATCAAAGGGTTATGTTTTTTGTTGTACTTGTATTTTTTTTAGTGTTAAGTTTTTTTATTGTTAAATAATTAGCTTACATGGGAGTTCTTGAGTGAAAATTACATTGAAAATTATTTGTTTTTTTTCTTTTATAACAGCATCTATTTATTGCCAGGATCCTTTACAAAAGATCGTTAGACCCCTGGAGCCGGGCGTTTATAATTTTTATATGACAGGTCAATCAACTGATAGGCATCCTAATGGATTAATTGAAGAAGGAATACGGATTGTTAAAAATAATGATATAGGACAGATTTGGGAGACTAAAGGTATTAAAATCTATAAAGATTCCAACTCTCAGGAAAGATGCGAGTACGTTACTTATGATCATAGAATTTTTAGGGATATGAGTGGTAATACGCAATGCATTACAGTAGGTGCTGCTGGTAATTTTTCCGTAGGTAAAATTACTGTCTCAGGGGATGGAAACTTTGTTACCGAAACCGATTCATTATCCGATTTGTACGGACAAAATATAAAGGCAAAGTGGGTATATACTAAGATTCAGAATGGCTATTCAGTAAAAGCCTTATATCAAAATCCCAAAGATAATAAATGGCTAGAGGCTAGAACCATGAAATTAGTAAAACAACCTTCCAGTTGAAAAATAGATTCGAATCAGCTGTAGGCTTGAAAAAGAGCCGCAGCTTGGTTTGCTACAGTTCTATCTTCAGACGTTTCTAGGTTTTTGGCTTGGGAAAGGCCTTGTTTTTTGTATCCTAAGGAAAGAAGGGCCTTGGTTTTGTTTAGTAAGGTGGGCGCGTGGTTAGGATCTATTTTGAGTGCTTTTTCTATGTAGTTTAAAGCCATTAAGTTATTTCCTTTTTGTAGGTACAAAGCCCCTAGGGTCTGTACGTCATACGCGCTATCTGGTACTAGGGTTACAAGAGCTTCAAAAAATGTAATAGCTGTATCGTATAAACCTTGTTTGAGGTAAGAATAACCAACAAATCGCAAATCTTCTAACTCTTCTCCTTTCCATCCCAAAACGTCTAGCCAGTTAATTTCTGCCATATATGTACTTTTTATCCTTTTTGGTATTGGGTTCTTCTTCCATTAATAAAAGAGATGTTTTTTTCTAGATGTAGTATACAATCGAGTAGTTTAATTAGGACCGTTTTTTGCTTTTCTAGCTCTTTTTCTTCTTTTTCACTTGCGAATTTTTTTTTAGGATCCTTAGTTTCTTCTTTATCTTCTTCAGCCCTAAGTCTTGTAACATGCGCTTGTAATTTCGATATAATTTTTTGTGCTTGGCTTTCTTTTTTATCTGGGGTTCCTAATGAAGGGATGATTTGATGGGTAAATAATCGTTTTTTTTGTTCATTATATCTCATAGGGATTTCAAATTCTGCCCAGGGTTGGTTTTTCTTTTCGCTGTCGAGCAAAGTGTCTAGTTCTGATGAAAATGAAGGTACTGTAACATCAATAGTTGTCTGAGGAGCTATTCCTCGAGCCTCTTTTATTAATTTCTTATCGTACTTTTTTTGATCTTGTGCGTATCTGCTTGATACATCTACGCCTAGATTGTCTATCGTTCTGGAGCTCATGATTACCTCTATTTGGCTTAATTTTTCAGATGCCATGCAAAGGTAATTTAATCAATAAATAAATTTTTTAATTTAAACTTAATATTTTCCCACAAATTCCCACTCGAAAATAACTTTTTATAACATTGTCTTTTTTAAGAGTTTATGTTGTTTATATTTTCATTTTTATTGCAGGTTTTATTCAAAAATATTGCCAAGTTAGGGTTTTAGTGGTAAATTGTGGAAAAGTAGGGTAAAAGGGTGTTGTTGTGTACTTTTTTAGTGGATCTACAGAGGCTAAGCTGGACGATAAGGGACGATTTGTTCTTCCTCAGAACATGAGGTATGGTCTTGTAGAAGATGGTCTACTAGAATTTAGCATCGGCCTAGGTCTCGGAGGCTGTCTAGCCATATACAGAAAAAGCGACATACAAAAAATAGTAGAAAGATTTCAGGCAAAACAGCACTTGGCTAAGTACCAAAAGTTTTTTACTTTATTCTTTTCTACCCTTCATCAAACTTCTTGCGATAAAATAGGAAGAATCATGATTCCTTCAGTATTGAAGAAGACAATTGGTATAAAAAATGAAGTCGTTATAGCTGGCGTATTAAACAAAATTGAGATTTGGCCTAAAGAGCTTTACGAAAAACAACTCAATGACATGCTCAGCGGTAAGGATCCGGAAATGAGTTTACTGAAAATGACAGAAGAAGCTTTTGCGCTGCTTTCCGATGATGAAAAGGATGATTCGAATGACTCAGAACGATAATAAGCCCCATGTTTCTGTAATGTTGGATGAGACACTTGAAAATTTTAAGGACGTTCCTCTTAACGTATTTGTAGAAGGGACTCTTGGAGCTGGTGGTCATGCCAAGATGATTTTAGAATCTCATCCTGAAATTCAGAGATATATAGGTTTTGATCAAGATCAGGAAGCTATACAAATCGCAAGATCTGTCTTGGCTCCATGGGCTGATAAAGTTGAGTATGTTAATGCCAATTTTTCAGAAATGGATGAATATCTCAAAAAAATGGGTGTAAAAGAGGTAAATGGATTTTTTTTCGATCTAGGTGTCTCCTCTATGCAGTTTGATAATGATTATAAAGGTTTTAGTTTTTCCAAAGAAGGTCCCCTTGACATGAGGATGAACGCGCAACAGTCATTAACAGCAAAAGACATTGTTAACAAATGCTCTGAAGAAGAACTGGGAAGAATATTTCGAGAATTCGGTGAAGAGCCCAGATGGAGACAGGCTGCAAAATTAATCGTTGAGTACAGAAAAAAAAGACCTCTTGAAACGACAAAAGAATTAAGTGAGTTAATTTGTAGTATGTACAAAGGTCGGGGAAAAATACACCCTGCAACTCTTATTTTTCAGGGATTGCGCATAGCTGTGAATCGCGAGCTGGATGTTTTGTCGAAAGGGCTTCACTCAGCGCTTAGCTGGTTAGCTCCTAGAGGCAGAATTGGGGTTATAAGTTTTCATAGCCTGGAAGATAGAATCGTTAAAAATGTTTTCAGGGATGCTGCCTCTCCCGTAAGAGATGGTAAGATTAAGATACCTGCAAAGATGAGGTTGGTGACTAAAAAGCCTTTAGTGCCGACTTTAAAAGAAACAAAACAAAATCCTAGAGCTCGTAGTGCTAAATTGCGCTTTATTGAAAAATGGGAGCAGAATTGTGAATAAAGGAATACTGACAAGATTATTTATTTGTTTAAGTGCAGCTAGTTTGTGCTTATTTTCTTATTTAGAAAAACAAAACGAACTAACACAGCTAAGATTGTATGTTCCTAAGTTAGTTAAAGAAATAAGATCAATTAATGAAGAGAATACCCGTCTTCAGTATGAGGTAGAGCAATTCGAAAGCCCTGATAATATGATACGATTAGTAAGGGATAGTAGATTTGCACATTTAAAACACCCTCTAAATAAAGAAGTTATTACACTTAGTGAAGGTTTAGCCTTAGATTATCCTTCAACTCAAACGAAAGAAACATTACTATTCAAACCTAAGTACACTTTGGCAGTCGGAGCAAATTAAATATGTCTAAAAGACGTGATAGTGGCTTGATATCTGCTTCAAGTCGCAAGCGTCTAGTAGTTGTTTCATCCGTCATTTCTTTATTGTTTTGTATGCTTATAATGATGTTTTATAAGGTTCAAATCGTAGAAGGGGACAAGTGGACTAGAAAAGCTAAGGCGCAACATCAATTGACTTTGATAGAACCTTTTAAAAGGGGTGCTTTTTTTTCAAATACTTCGCTCAAATCGGCTCATCCAGAATCCCCAAGAGCTTTAGTTACTGACGTTCCAAAGTTTCATTTATATTTTGATCCTAAGTCTATACCGCAATCTTTAAAAAAAGAGGTGGCCAGTAACATTTCTCTTCTATTAAATTTTAAAGATGATGAAAGAAATAAAATTTTAGCCCATTTGCATAAACAATCTCGTTCTCGAAAAGTGCTGATGTGGATTAATAGAGAAAAAAAAGACGGTATTGAGAACTGGTGGTTTGATTTTGCAAAACGGCATAAACTTCCAAGGAATGCTATATTTTTTATTCAAGATTATAAAAGATCCTACCCCTTCGGAAAATTACTTGGTCAAATTTTACATACCGTTAGAGAGGATAGAGATCCTTTAACAAAACAACATATACCCACAGGTGGTCTTGAGCTTGTTTTGGATAAATATCTACAAGGGAAAGAAGGTAAAAGAGTTCTATTACGATCACCAAAGCATCCACTTGATACTGGTAAATTGATCGCAATTCCTCAAAATGGTGCTGATATTGTTCTTACAGTTAATCATTATATCCAGGCAATAGCAGAGGAAGAAATCGAGAAAGCTGTAAAAAAAGCAAATGCTAAGGCTGGTTGGGTTATCATGATGGATCCCCATTCTGGAGAGATATTTGCTTGGGCTCAGTATCCATTTTTTGATCCAAGTCAGTATAAGTCCTATTTTAATGATCCTGTAAGATTAGAAGATACAAAGGTGAAAGGCATTACAGATCCTTACGAACCAGGATCTACAATGAAGCCTATTACGATGGCGATTTGTCTTATGGCGAATGAAGAATTAAGAAGGCAAGGCAAGGCTCCCATATTCGATCCTAATGATAAGATAATTACATCAAACGGGTATTTTCCAGGCAGATCTGTGCCTATACGTGATACTAAACTTCATAGATTTTTGAATATGGACATGGCTATTCAAAAGTCTTCCAATATATATATGGCAAGGATGATCCAGAGAGTCGTTGATGCATTAGGGCCTCAGTGGTATAGAAACGCTCTTCAGAATATATTTGGTTTTGGTGTAAAAACAGGAATAGAATTGCCTTCCGAGGCCACAGGACTTTTACCCACTCCGGGTAAAAAACATCCTAATGGATCCCTTGAGTGGTCTACGCCTACGCCATTTTCACTAGCATTTGGCCACAATTTACTTGTAAGTAGCTTGCAGATGTTAAAAAGTTATGCTATTTTGTGTAATGGCGGGTTTGACGTTAAACCTATTCTAATAAAAAGAATAGTTTCTACAGATCTAGATGGTAAACAACAAGTAGTTATTGATAATGTTAGGAAGGAGAATTTGCAAGAGTCAAGGAGATTGCTTGATCCTGGTGTTACAGAGAAAGTTATTCGGTCGATGAAGTATGTAACTAAACCTGGAGGAAGTGCTCCTAGAGCAGATATTTATGGTTATTCTGAAGCAGGTAAAACAGCAACATCAGAAAAGATCGTGAATGGTACCTACTCAAGAAAAGATCATATTTCAACTTTTATTGGGTTTGCTCCTGTTAAAAACCCAAGATTCGTTATGCTTATAGCTATTGATGAGCCTGAGCATAAGTTTGTTCCTGGAGTCGGTAAGATGCACATGGGGGGAGCCTGTGCAGCCCCTGTATTTGGAGAG
>VGMB01000027.1 GCA_016866585.1 Chlamydiota bacterium | reverse complement strand
AAAAGCGTATAGTTGTGCATCATTTTGAACTTTTTGAGTTTTTGTCGGAATAACAGCACTCAAATCTACCAAACTAAAACATCATAGCGATGCAAGAGCAAGAAACTTTAACGAACATTTGTTCCCCATGATATATCCTCTTTTTAAATAATTTGAAGCCCCACGTTCTTTTAGAGCATATTGCATTTAAAAAAAGATATGACACATTTGTATTTTAAAGTTTAGCCTTTTGTCATGAGATATAAAAAAAGTGAAAAGAAAATTACTGACTCTTTTTATTTAAAAAAAAGCTATTCCATAGCTAACGATTTTTAGAACAATGTGGCCTAATAGCAATATAGAGCCAGTAAGAGGATGTTAGTGCATAGATCTAAGAGGCTCAAACGACATCCTATGAATAGGGCTAGCTCCAAGAGCTTTTATTGCCTCCATATGAGCCTTTGTGCCATATCCTTTATGCTTTGCAAATCCATATCCCGGATATTGCAGATCATACTCATGCATTACATTGTCACGCCACTCCTTTGCAATAATCGATGCTGCCGATATCGAATGAGAAAGACTATCTCCTTTAATGACCGCAAGTGAAGGATATTTCCAATTTGGTGTCATATTGCCATCAACAAGAACAAAATCTGGTTTTATTTTAAGTGCATCAACAGCTGTCTGCATGGCAAGAAATGTAGCCTGAAGAATATTAATCTGGTCTATTTTTTCAGCAGAAACAACACCTACTGCATATTGAATATCTGTGTTTGATACTAAAAAATCGAAAAGCCTCTTTCTTTTTGACGCTGTCAAGCTTTTGCTATCATCAACCCCTGGAACGATCATTCCTTCAGGGATAATACAAGCTGCTGCAACAACAGGACCGGCAAGAGGCCCTCTACCCGCTTCGTCAACACCTGCAATCAAATTGAAGCCCTGTTCTCTCACAATCTTTTCATAATATAATACGTCTGCTTCACATAAAACTGTCATAGCTAGCTCCTAAAATTTTGAGTTTGACTTTACATCAAACAGCGTGTTTTTTTCACGTTATGATTCTTAAACAAAGAAAGGAGAGATTTTTTTGGGACAAAAAAAATCCCTCAAACTAATGAGGGATTTTAAGAAACCACTAATGAGTGAAAATTGCTTATTTAGCTGATGCGTTAGCTTGAGCAGCAACAACTCTCTTGTTAGGACCGATGTACTCTTTAACCTTAGCAGCTTTTCCAGATGCTCCTCTAAGGTAGTAGAGTTTTCCTTTTCTTACTTTACCAACTTTTATGATATCAATTTTCGCAATCTTTGGGCTATGGAGCATGAAAACTCTTTCCATACCTGAACCATAAGATACACGGTAGATAGAAAAAGTCTCAGAAAGTCCAGCTCCTTTACGTGCTATGACTGTTCCTGTAAATACTTGTAAACGCTCTTTGTCACCTTCAATAATTCTTGTATGTATGGATACTGTATCTCCTACGCGGAAATCAGGAATATTTGACTTTAAGAGGCCAGCTTCTAGTTCTTGAATAACTTGACACTGTTTCATGGTTTCTCCTTTCACTCATAACTACCGCCACACAAATCTGGGCGGATTCTCTTTGTTTTTTCTATTGCTTTCTGATGACGCCACTTCTGGATTTCTTTATGGTTACCCTCCATCAGAACTGAAGGCACTGTAAGACCTTCGAATTCTGGTGGTCTTGTATAATGAGGGGCATCTAGCTTTTGATCCTGGAAAGAATCTTGCATAGCGGCCTCTTCATGTCCGAGTACACCAGGGACAAATCGAGATACTGCATCGACAAGCACTATAGCTGCTATGCAGCCATTAGTGAGTACATAGTCACCAATGCTTACCTCTTCATCCACTTCTTTTTCTATCACCCTCTCATCGATTCCTTCGTAATGACCACAAACTAAAACTATGTGCTTTAACTGAGACAACCTTTGGCAGGTCTCTGCTGTAAGCGGCTTTCCTTGTGGTGATAGATAAATCACATGGGAGTCATCATGTTTAACAGATCTTATGGCCTGACAAAGGGGCTTTGGCATCATAACCATGCCCGGTCCACCGCCGTAAGGTCTGTCATCTACTTTTTTATGTTTTCCTTCAGCAAACTGTCTAACATCTGTTAAACGTATATCAAGAAGGCCTCCTTCTCTCGCCTTTTTAATAATACTAGTCTCAAAAGGACTAGTAAAATAATCAGGAAAAAGAGAAAGAATATCAAAACGCATCAACTACGACTTCTTTGCTGTTGCTTTTTTTGTAGTTTTTTTCGCTGTAGCTTTTGCAGCTGCCTTTGGAGCTTCTGATGCAGCTTCAGCTTTTACTGCTCTTCTTTTTGCTGTTCTTTTCGCTTTAACTTCAGCTCTTTTTTGGTTGTATTCCTTGATTACATCAGGTGTTACAACTTTAGCGAGGTTTGCTACTTGCTCAGTCATTTCAGCACCTTGGCTTAACCAATAAGCAAGTCTATCTGCATCTATAGTGCAGTTATTTTGCTTCATTTCAGGGAGGTACCAACCTAACTTCTCTACGTACTTACCATCACGTTTTGCTCTTACATCGGTAACAACAACACGAAATGTCTGACGGTTAGAACATCCTTGCTGACGCAGACGTATTTTTAATGCCATAAGAAATTCTCCTTTTTACCAGCCCCATTCAGAAATTGCTTTTTGAGACTTGGCATGTCTTTGAAAAATTGTTTTAATCTTTTGAAACTTTTTATCATTTTATTTACATCGTCGATCTTAACACCGCTACCATCCGCTATACGACGTCTTCTACTGGGTATTAATTCGACTCTTTCTTCCCTTTCAGCCGGTGTCATCGAAAGAATCATAGCTTCTATCTTTCGCAGCTCTTTTTCATCAATCTGCATTTCATCAATGTTTGGCATGCCGGGAATCATCTTGAGCAAGCTCTTAAAAGACCCCATTTTTTTGAGTATAGCCATTTGCTTTAAGTAATCATCATAGGTAAATGATGCTTTTTTAAGCTTTTTCTCTAACTCTTTGCTCTGCTCTTCACTGAAATGCTCTTGCGCTTTTTTAACGAGATTAATTACATCTCCCATTCCTAATATTCTGTCCGCCATTGAATGGGGATTGAATGTTTGGAAGTCTGTAACTTTCTCTCCAACACCTTCAAATTTTAAAGGCTTTTGGGTAACTTCTCTAATAGATATAGCAGCACCAGCTCTTGCCGTACCATCAAGCATCGTTAAAATGGTTCCTGTAATAGAAACCTTCTTATCAAATTCTTGCGCCGTCTTAACTGCATCTTGACCAGTATTTGCGTTAGCCACAAAAAGAACCTCGGAAGGATTAACTGTTTGCTTTATCACAAGTAACTGATCCATGAGCTCTTCATCAATATGAAGCCTGCCCGCTGTATCTAATATCAATACATCATAATTCTCTTGCTGAGCCCTGGCATAGGCACTCTCAGCAACTTTCACAGGATTATGCTCACCTTCTATAGAAAAAACGGGAACATTAACCTGGGTTCCTAGTCTTTTTAGCTGCTCTATAGCCGCAGGTCGCTGTAAGTCGCATGCAGCTAAAAGAATTTTTCTATTCTTATCCTGTGTTTTTAAGAAGTTGGCTAGTTTAGCACAGTGAGTCGTTTTTCCGGAACCCTGTAAACCACACATTAATATAACAGCAGGAGATCCTTTCAAAGTTAAAGAAACTTCTTGCTGTCCCATTAAAGAAACTAACTCTTCGTGAACAATTTTAATAAATTGTTGATCCGGGGAAACAGATTTAACTACAGACTCCCCCGTAGCTTTTTCTTTAACTCTCTTTACGAAATTACTAACGACCGTGTAATTCACGTCAGCATCAAGCAATGCAAGACGAACTTGTCTTACAGCATCTGATATATTGTCCTCTGTAAGGACCTTCTTTCCCGAAAGAGAGGAAAATAAATTCTGAAATTTTTGAGTTAAAGCGCCTAACATATATATATATTTTATTGTTGTCGGAGAATAGGATAGTCTAGAAAGTTATTCAATTTCAAGGAAAAAGAACCGATCGTGTCCAGACCAGTCTTTTATTACCTTTTTCTGCTTCCAAACAGGCCTTGAAAAGCACTCTAACATCCAATTTCCCTGCAAATACCCTATTTCAAAGAAAACTTTACCACCTGGCTTCAGAAAGTTTTCTAAATTTTTTTCTGTTTTTTCATAAAACTCACCACCATGCACCCCCCCGATCAGAGCAAGTCTTGGCTCATGATCTCTTACAGAGGGATCTAGCTCTTGGTACTCAGCAAGAGAAATGTAAGGAGGATTACAAACGATCATATCAGCCTTAGCACCACTAAACGGAGTCAATCCATCACCAAGAAGAAAATCCGCTACAACATTGTTAAGCTCTGCATTTTTTTTAGCAACACTGAGCGCTTTTTCTGACAAATCGGACAAGACAAACTTAGAGTTTGGGTTTTGCTTTTTTAAAGACACACCAATACACCCCGAACCTGTGCATACATCCCAGACAATCAAAGATCTATTAGCAATCTCTTTAGAGACTATATCCACTAAGATCTCTGTTTCAGGCCTTGGTATAAGAGTATCTTCTGTTAATAAGAACTGACACCCATAAAAATCCACTTTTCCGATTATGTAGTCTAGAGGTTTTCCCCTTGCAACTTGAGAAAGAACAGATCGTATCTTAGTCAACTCTTCTTCTAGCAAAGGCCTATCAAAGTCCATAAAAAGCATGACCTTGTCCATCCCAAGAACATAAGATAAAATCTCGGCCACTAAAAACTTGGAACGTGAAATCTTTTTTTGATCAAGATACTGAACTGATAACTGAAAAACTTCACCTAGCGATTTCATGAAATTTGCTGACTACCAGATAACTCTTGCTGATGATAGTGCTTTACCAAAGACTCAGTAATTTCATCCATCGCACCGTTCATCACATGATCTAGCTTGTAAAGAGTTAAATCGATACGATGATCAGTAACTCTATTTTGTGGGAAATTATAAGTACGAATCCTTTCAGACCTGTCACCTGATCCCACCTGAGAAGAACGCAAGGATGCTATTTCCATCTCAGCTTTTCTTCGTTTTTCTTCAGCAATTTTAGCTGATAAAAGCCTCATAGCCTTATCTTTATTCTTATGCTGACTTCTCTCTTCTTGACAATAGACCACAGTTCCTGTCGGTAAGTGAGTTATCCTTACAGCAGAATCTGTTGTATTAACGTGCTGACCACCAGCTCCCGACGCTCTGTATGTGTCTATTTTCAAATCTCTTTCATCTATGAGTATTTCTTCATCTTCATCTGGCTCCATAAGAACGGCAACTGTTATAGCCGATGTATGAACTCTACCTTGAGCTTCAGTCTTAGGAACTCTTTGCACTCTATGAGTACCAGCCTCATACTGCATCAATCTGTAGACATTATGACCGGACATGGTCATTATATACTCTTTGAAACCACCCATCTCAGACGGCGTAGATGTCATAGATTCAGTCTTCCAGCCATTTTTATCAGCATAGAGCTTATACATACGAACGCAATCACCAACAAATATCGCAGCTTCATCACCACCAGTACCAGCTCTAAGCTCAACAATAATATTTCTGCTATCTCTAGGATCTGGGGGTACTAAAAGATTTTCTAGTCGATTTTGAGACGCCAATACTTGCTCATCAATTGAAACCAAATCTTCTCTTATAATAGATACGAATTCGGGATCTTTTTCACTTTTAAGCAAATCTTGATTCTCTTCTTTTTGCTTAAGCAAAGATTCGTAATTTCTAAAGACTTCCTTAATTTCTGAAAGGTAGGCATGCTCTTGAGTAAGAGCCTTATATTCTTTTTGATTAGAGAGAACGTCTGAGCGTCCTAAAAGGTCTTCAACTTGCTCTAACCTTGATAAGAGCTTAGATATTCTCTCTTGCATGAACTATTACTTCTTTTTCGCTTTTTTCTCTGGAGCTTTAACTTCTTCTTTTGCAGCCTCAGGCTTTTTAGCATAACGCTTAATGAACTTATCAACTCTTCCTTCAGAGTCAATAAATTGCTTGCTCTTTGTGAAGAAGGGATGTGAAGCAGAAGAAACTGATACTTTACAAACAGGATATTCTTTACCTTCAAAAACTTCTTTTTCTTTTGGTTGTAGTGTACTACCACATACAAATCTGAAGCCTGTAGAAGAATCTACAAATAAAACTTCTTGATATGGAGGATGTCCATCTTTTTTCATACTAAATCTCCAAAATAATCATAATCTTTAAAGTGAGATAGTAAATCTCATTTTTCGTTTAAAAACAAGAGTTTTTCACACAAACTAGCAACTTAGAGTAAGACTCTGTTTTGTAAAAATAACTTTTACAGCTCGACCTGCATGATTTGTTTTTGAGCTAAGTAGGCCATTCTCGCGGTGAGTAATCCCTCGAGAACCCCCTCTTCGTAGCGAAACTCGGGATGTGATTCAAGCTGAGGAAAGTCATTAGGCTGCAAAACATCATCTGCGGTTAGGTAAGGAATAATCTCTCTGCCATAATGCAAAATTTTTTTCCTTTGAGCTTCAACCATTTCATCAAACATCTTTTCCATTTTCACTCCTTCTTTCTCTAAAAAATTTTTTCAGCAAAAAAGCAGACTCTTCAGCTAACACTCCGCCTAATATATCTACATTATGAATAGGATGCTGCTTAGTTAAGATATCAACCCAACTTCCAGCCGCTCCATGCCGCAGGTCTGGCGCTCCCCAAACAACGCGAGAAACTCTAGAAAGTAAAAGAGCCCCAGCGCACATGCTGCAGGGCTCTAAGGTAGTGTATAAGGTTGTATTGAGCAAGCGCCAATTCTGAAGAATAGCGCTGGCCATCTTGATACATAAAGCCTCAGCGTGTGATGTAGCATCTTTATCGACCTCCACCTTATTACATGCCCTTGCTATTATTTCTCCATGCAATACAAGGACAGCTCCAACGGGAACTTCTCCCATATCAAAAGCTTTTTGAGCTTCTTTAAGAGCCTCCCTCATAAAAAATTCATCACAAATCACTTTATCTCGCTAAGTTTTTTTTGAAGTGAACCTAACTGCTTTCTTAAACCTTCTATATCTTGAGAATATTTTTTTACAGTTGCTTGCAATCTCTTTTCGCACCTATCAGCAAGCTTAAGAAGCTCTTGCTCATGTTTTTGAACTAATGCATTTACATCTATAGAACTATCCACAAGCTCTACATTTTGCTTTTTAAGTATATTTTTAGAAGTCTCACTTTTTAAAAATTCAAACATCTGATCAGGAAACGCTACGGAGTTAAGTAAACTAAAAATATAAGTATCTTCAATACCAAAAGATTCCATACATTTTGAAACAATAGACTTTGAACTATTAATATCTATAAGCTCAATTTCTTCAAAATTCGGATTGATTTTAGACAACTCTGTGACAAAAAACTCATAAACTTCCGCATGCTTCATTATCCATTTAGAGATAACCCAGCTACCTAAATCCTCATTATTTAGTGAAACTATTTCAGCAAAATAGGCTTTTTCAATATCACTTGATGAGATTTTTTCGAGATGACACTTGCTAAAATACTTTTGAACAAACTCTCTATCTTGCTTCATATGTTCATTGCGAATATCCCTGCGAATATCTTGTAAAACTCTAGGCAAAACTTCACCTAAATATTCAAATTTCGATTTTAATGGCAAATCTTTAATCATAATTTATTCCCCTTTAAAGTCTTCTATGGTACTATTGTAAGGTAGAAACTTTAACAGGCCGATTTGCAAAAGGCAAGCGTCATAAATTAAAGATTTTCACTCAGTCAAATGAGGAAAATTCGACAAATGCTTTTTTGACATTGATCTGTTAGCTTGTTTTAGCTATAATATACCCAATGTTTTATATTTTTTAAACTTGTCTACCTTTTTAAACTCTCAATACAGGGAGAACCTACACAATGTCTTTAGATAAAGGTACAAAAGAAGAAATAACCAAGAAGTTCCAACTCCATGAGAAGGACACTGGATCTGCGGATGTACAAATCGCTATTTTAACAGAGCGAATTGCTGAACTTACAGAGCATTTAAAACTTGCTCCTAAAGATCACAGCTCACGTCTTGCTCTACTCAAGCTAGTAGGTCAACGCCGTAAGCTGCTTGACTATCTGAACTCAACAGATACGAAGCGTTACCAAAACTTGATCGTAAGATTGAATCTCCGCAAGTAATTTTTTCTTTTTAATAGATCACTTCAGTTCACTGAAGTGATCTTAATTCTTTAGTTGTCGCATATCCACCTAATTGTTATAGTTCCTAAGACTTATCATCTTCTCGATGAATAAGAGGAAAAGAATCATTTTGTCTTTTCTAAACTAGCAATGAGATGAAAGGCCCATTTAATTAGAAACTTTTTTTCTACTTAAATGGTCAGTTCATCCGTTGCAGAAATGAACAATTAACGGAGTCATATTTATGATACTTCAAGCCAAAACTATGTCTGTTTCCGTAGGTGGAAAAACAATTACATTTGAAACAGGCAAAATAGCAAGGCAAGCAGGGGCAGCTATAGTTGTCACATGTGGCGAGACTATGCTTCTCAACACCGTGTGCAGCAACCCATCGGTACCCGATGAGATAGACTTTCTTCCATTAAGAGTAGACTACCAAGAAAAATTTTCTTCATCAGGAAAAACTCTTGGCGGCTTTATAAAAAGAGAAGGGAGACCAACAGAAAAAGAAATTCTCGTAAGCAGACTTATTGATAGACCTATAAGACCGATGTTTGAAGATGGATTCTATAATGAAGTACAACTTCTATCGTATGTAATGTCGTACGACGGTGTAAACTCACCAGAGCCATTAGCTATTTGCGGAGCGTCGGCAGCTTTAGTTATTTCCGACATCCCCTTAATTAAGCCAATAGCAGGCGTAAGAGTTGGACTTATCGATAGTAAATACATTATCAATCCAACTATGGAAGAACAAAAGAAATCCATACTTGATCTTATGATCGCAGGAACCGAAGATGCAATCCTAATGATTGAAGGTTATGCCGACTTCCTAACTGAAGAGCAAATTCTTGAAGCGATCAACGAAGGTCATAAGGCTATCCAAATTATCTGTGAACATCTTAGCCAATGGCAAAAAGAGATCGGCAAAGAAAAGAATCGAAGTACTCTCAAACAAATTCCTCACGATGTCTATAACGAGATAAATGAGCATTATGGCGAAAGATTGAAAGATGCTCTTAAAATCAAAGAGAAACAAGATAGAGATCTTGTAATCAGCGAAATTAATGCAGACGTTCTTAATAAGTTCTTCCCAGAAGCACAAGAACCAAAACATACTAAGTCTGATGTAATGATGGCCTTTAAAAAAGTCCAAGCACACCACATGAGAGAAGCAATACTCAGAGAAAACAGAAGAATCGACGGCAGAACATGCGACCAAGTAAGACCTATATGCGTTGAGCAAGGCATACTACCGAGAACACATGGAAGCTCTTTATTCACACGTGGCGAGACGCAGTCTATTGCAGTTGCAACGCTTGGCGGAGAAACTATGTCTCTTCGTTACGAAGACCTCGATGGTGAAAACGCAAGAAAGTTCTACCTTCAATATTTCTTCCCACCATTTTCTGTTGGCGAAGTAGGTAGAATGGGTAGTCCAGGAAGAAGAGAAATCGGTCATGGTAAACTTGCTGAAAGAGCTCTTGCAGCAACAATTCCGAGCCAAGAAAGCTTTCCTTACACAATCAGAGTAGAATCTAACATCACCGAATCAAACGGATCATCTTCTATGGCATCGGTTTGCGGAGGATGTCTCGCTATGATGGATGCTGGAGTTCCAATAAAACATCCTATAGCTGGAATCGCTATGGGACTTATCCTTGAAGGTGACAGATTCGCAGTTTTATCTGACATTTTAGGTGCAGAAGATGCACTTGGAGACATGGACTTTAAAGTAGCTGGAAATGCGCAAGGCATCACAGCATTCCAATTAGACATTAAAGTCGAAGGGATTACAAAAGAAATCATGAAAATAGCTCTAAACCAAGCTAAGCAAGGAAGAGTTCACATTTTAAATAAAATGCTAGAAGTCTGCCCAAAAGCTAAAAACGAGCTTTCTCAATATGCACCTCGTATCGAAACAATGCAAATTAAACCAAGCAAGATTGGCATAGTAATCGGTCCAGGCGGCAAGCAAATCCGCGCGATCATCGAGACATCTGGAGCTCAAATCGATATTAATGATAATGGTATTGTAAGCATATCGTCATCAAATCCAGATTCTATGGCTAAAGCAAAAGAGATGATCTTCAACCTCACCGCAGAAGTAGAGATTGGTAAAATATACCAAGGAAGAGTAGTTTCTATCGTTCCTTTCGGAGCATTCGTGGAAATATACGGTAAAGAAGGTCTTTGCCATATATCTGAACTTTCCTACTCCAGAATTCAAAACGTCTCTGACGTTGTGAAAGAAGGCGATGTTTTAGAAGTAAAAGTTCTAGATATCAATGATAGAGGGCAAATTAAGTTAAGCCATAAGGCGACACTTCCACCGCCTCAAGCTCAGTAAAGCAAAAAGCCCCAGATTCCTCTGGGGCTTTTTTTTAATTCTTACATCTTTGGTATTCTAAGTTAATTTTAGTTTTTTTAGCTAAGAAAGTATCTCTAACGTTTTTAATTTTTTGATCTCTTTCACAATTGATAGCCAAACTTATTTCTAAAAAAGCCTGATAAACAAAATCCAACTTTTCAATTTTTACATCAAAAGCACGGCGAATATCAGAAGCCCTTTGCTCTCTTTTTTGAAAAAATAAAGCTTCAGATTCGCCTCTAATCTTATTATGCTCTTGTACAAGCTCTCGTTTTTTTAGAAACAATTCTTTTAGTTTAGAAATTGCTTCTTTTTTTTCCGATAATTTAGAGGAAAAACTAGCAACAATATCTTGCATTCTTACCCGTTCTTTATCTAACTCAGAAAACTTGTTCTTATATATATCATTCAACAAAAGCTTTTGATGCCTATAAAAATCTTCCATCGAATTAAGTCTATTTTTATCCCAAGCTGTAAAATACTCTTCTTCAATTTCTGTGACCGATCTTTCTAACACAGCAGTGGCATTGGCTACATCTTGTTTATAATCTTGTTCAATTAAAGATAACCCTACGTTTTGCTCTTGATAAGCTAACTTATATGAACTTCTGAGATTTTCAAGCAGTTGTACACATGTTTTTGAAAAACCATTAAGACTGCGAAAGCCTTGCAAATCATATTTTTGATTAATCTCAGTAAAACTGCGACCTCCAGCCTCATCCTTCCATTTAGCATTCCAATCACAAAGCACCTTTTCATCTATTGATCGTAAAAAAAGATCTTTTTGTTCTGCGTAATCTTGAATAAATACTTTAAACTTTTTTAAAGTATCAAAAGCTTGATGAAAGCTCTGATTGCTTAAATTGTGCTGTAAACAATCGGCAAAAAGTGTGGGCGACCATACATTCTTTTCAAATAGTTTTTTAAAGCTATATTTATCTTCTACTTGTTGCCAGGACAGCTCACAAATGTCTTTTTTAACTAAATTTCTAAATTCAGGATCACTAAAATCTTGAATTCTTTCACTTTTTATTATGGCTAAAGCTGCACCAACGATTAAAGCTAAACCTGTATACACTAATGCAGACAATGATATTAAACCTATAAGTTTACAACCGACTAAAGCCACTGTGGCCCCTGCAGCAATTAATGCAAAAGTCTTTAACGCAAGCTTTTGAATCTTTTCAGTTTGATATGAACCTGGAATCGATGGAAGAGATGGTAACGGACAACATAAACTTATATCTGGAAATCTAGCTGATATAGTCAAAATATCACCAAAAAATTATTTAGACTATAA
>VGMB01000026.1 GCA_016866585.1 Chlamydiota bacterium | reverse complement strand
GAGCGCTTGCCGATATGTAGGCAGCGAGCAGGGAATACATGAGAAGCAGATAAAGAATCCAACTAATCCCCTTTCCTTTCTCTCCTAGTGTTTTAGAAACCATTGAGATGAAATTAGGCTCTCCTTTTACAGATAGGTTTACATCTAAAAAGAAAAAAGCAGAACAGAGCATAATAAGCCAACAGAATAAAAAAATAAGAACAGAAGGTAAAAACCCTCCAAATGATGTAATCACAGGAAGAGCAAGCATACCTGCTCCTATGGTTGTTCCGGCCACTAGGAGGATGCCTCCTACAAAATGCATATTCACTGCTGGGGTCATGTAAAAAACCTATATTAGATAGTTGTTGTTATTGCATTAGATTTATTAGTCCGAACATAGTCGCAATTTGGAATAAAAAAATAAATCCAGCAAAGAAAAAAATAGTAGCAAGCATAACCTTTCCTCCGGGCATTTCATAAGGAGAAAACTGCTCTTTTCGATACCTTCCAATCCAAACCATCATAACAGGCAATATGCCAAAAAGAATAACAGCGCATATACCGCCAGCAAAGTTTAATGCCTTGAAAAATAGCTGTGGATAAATCAAAGAAAGAATCAAAGGAGGTGCCAGTGCTAATAAACATAACGGCCAGCTTTCTTTCTTATCTTTTTTAACTTTCAGCCCATCAGCTAAAAAATGAACCAGGCTTAGTGCCTGAGCTAAAAAAGAGGTTAAAATGGCGAAGAACGCAAGGCCCTGAGCAAAAAATGCAACCCATGGGGATTTGATCACCATAGCTAAGGCTTGAGAACCCTCTCTATCCATTTTAAATGACTGTAATATTCCTCCTTCTCCAGCAATAGGAACAATACCAAGAACAATAACTTCCCATATTAAATATACGGCAAAAGCAAATAAACCACCGGCTATTATAGTAATCCTTACTTTTTTAAGGTCGCGGTTCATATACGCTGTGAGCGTTGGAATCATATTATGAAATCCAAACGAAGTAATCAAAATGGGTAAAGAAAACATCGCCGTGGAAGAGTCCGTACGTAAAAGCAGATTAGGCTTAATATATTTGAATGAAATAAGAATCAGAGCCAAGAAAAACAAAATCTTTCCAAGCATAAGAAGTCTATTCCACATATCAACGCCACGTGTTCCATATAAGACCACCCCACCGAATAAAACGACAAAGAAAAGACTTCCGATCCAATTAGGCAAATTTGTGCCAAATAGCCCTTGAAAAAAGGTGGAAAAAAGATTTCCACTACCCGAAATATATGCTACTAAAAGAGCGTAAAACAAAAAAAGATACATGACCCAGCAAAGGGTTCTGCCAAATTTTCCAAGGCATTTTTCTGTCATGGAAAGCATATTGACCTGATGGGAAAACCAGCCGTTGACTTCAACCATTAACAGTCCAGTTAAAGTCATAAACAGCCAAGCAAAAAAGAACATAAGGAGAGAGGGAAAAAAGCCTGCAATACCCGTAATTATGGGCAAGCCAAGCATCCCAGCCCCTATACAACTTCCTGCAATAAGTAATACCCCACCAAATATGCTTGCCTGTTTATTCATACTTTGAGCCTCTTGCTTTCATTTTTTCTACGATCCGGATCTCTTGTCCGAGTCTGCCTAGCTCGTAACCATCATAGTCTACAAACTTGAAAAATCTTTCATAGGCAGGCATAGCAATACAAACTTGCTTTGCCATCTCTTGCGCTATATATCGATATGCTGGATGTCCCGCAGGTGATGATCTTAGCTCGCATATCCATATCAACTCTCTTAGGCTGATATGGAAATACCAATGGATGTTGTATGCCATAGGTACAGTATACTGGGCTTCTTCAGGAAGCTCAGAGCGAATCATATCGAACGCCTCTTTTGCTTTATCTAGAGCATCGCAGTAAGCCTTTTCCATCTCAGTATCGCGGATCTCATTCGGGACATAATATCCAAAATCACATGTGAGCAGCTGCCTATTTTGAGTAAGCATGCGATGACGCTGCAGGTCTCTATATATGCCAAAATCTGCTAAGATTTCAAAAGTAAACATAGTATGCTCAAGAGCCCTTGGGGCTTTATGACGTCTATTTTCTCTATTATTGCATATAGAATCAAAAAGTCGGCCAAGCTCATCATTTGAGAGCTTTTTACAATATTCCTGAAGCTCATGGAGTCCCGACTGAGAAAGAGGAAAAAGTAAAGCAGCAGCTATTTTATAAGCAGAATCTGGGTCATAGTTAATGAGCCTAAGGCCTGCATTTTCCATTTTACCCACATCATCCATTTTATCTTTAGAAAACAAAAACAGCTCTGAAGCCATCTGCTCTTGGTATTGAAGGTAAGACTTTTGATACTTATGGGAGGCTTCAGATCTGCGTACAAAAGAAGGAATTACTTTTGATAGTTCATCAAAAGACTTTCTACCTACATCTTGCATTTCAGCTAGAGTGTGTCCATTTAATTTTTGAATTAAAGTTTCAAAAAAACGACCATTACCAAAAACACCCATATTTGTTAAAGCACTTGCAGGAAGCAAGCCTCTTAAGCAATCTAACACCTTAGCTCTCAGCGCGGCAGTATATGCAACCTTAGATACATCATGTTCTTTAGGAAATCTTTTTTCCATAAGTTCTGTAAGGGGAGGGATAAGCTGTGAGTATGTGTCAAAAAGATCATTACATGTGTTCAAATACAAATCTTTATAGGCCGATGTCATAAGGATAGGCTCTTTATAAAAAAGATATTCTCCTCCCACCTTTTGATCAAAATAGATATAACGAGTAGATTTTTCTAGCGGAGACCCTCCTATGCGAGAGTCCTCGATGATCTTTGCTGCAATCATAGAGACATTTTCTAACGCCAGATGGGCACCGCCTAGCTCCCCAATAGAGTCATCGCCATATCCATCTAAGATCCTATCATAAAAATTCTGAGCCTTTTTTGTAGCAACCGACTGGTCTTCTATTTCGGCATCAGACTCCGCTGTTTTCCTGCCAGATATGGCAGAAAAAGCCATCTCTTCATTCAAGATAAAATCTTTTAAGAGCAAAGATCTAAGCCCCAGGCTAGATCTGGAGTATCTAGAAAACAAAGCCCCCTTAATAACCTCTGGTAGGTTACGCAGAGCAAAAATATTGCTTGAAGTATTCGTGACATATTGACTAAGAATTTTGATTTGGTTTTCAGCAAACTCTTCGTAACCTTCGATCATTTTAGGAACCTCTTACTTTGTGGAATAGCGATAAGCCTGACACATTTTAGCCGACTGTATCAAGCGAAAAATATTCTCTAACAAAATTTCCAGTTTTTTTTATACTAATTTATCCTTAATAGAAATTGTAAATCAAAGTAAAACAAAGGATTTTATGATGCTTAAAAGACCTAGAAGAAATAGACAAAGCCCATCGATTAGATCCTTAATGCAAGAAACTTACCTTCACCCTCAAGACTTCGTCGTTCCATTCTTTTTGATTGAAGGAAACAAACAAAAACAAAATATTCCTTCTATGCCACAGGTACACAAATTTTCTTTAGACCTTCTTCTTAAAGAAGCGGAGTCGCTACATAAAAAAGGGATTGAAGCCATAGCCCTATTTCCAAGCTATCCTAAAGAAGCAAAAGATGACGTGGGGTCTCTGTCACTAAGTCCTAAAGGTCTCGTACCTCAAGCTCTGCAGCTTTTGAAAAAAGAACTGCCATCTTTAACGCTAATTGCTGATGTTGCGCTCGACCCCTACACCTCTCATGGTCACGATGGCGTTATCGGAAAAAAATTAGATGTTGATAATGACAAAACAGTAGATATCCTGATGAAAGCAGCCGTCATATATGGTATGGCAGGCGCTGATTTTGTAGCTCCTAGCGATATGATGGATGGAAGGGTAGAAGCTATACGTCGAAACCTTGATAATAACGATCTAACAAATACGGGCATCATATCATACACTGCAAAATATGCATCGTCTCTGTACGGACCATTTAGAGACACTTTAGGGTCTTCTTTATCATTTGGAGATAAAAAGTCATACCAGATGAATCCTGCAAATAGCAGAGAGGCTCTTCTGGAAGCAAGCCTTGATGAAGCAGAGGGAGCTGACGCTCTTATGATAAAACCTGCCTCATTTTATTTAGATATCATTAGCAAAATCAAAGACAAATCTAATCTTCCGATCTGCGCATACCAGGTAAGTGGCGAGTACGCAATGATCCGAGCAGGGGAGGAAAAAGGAATTCTTGATGCAAATAAAGTGTTTTATGAATCACTTCTTAGCATAAAACGCGCGGGAGCCGATTTTATTTTCACGTATGCGGCACCTTTTATCCTAGACAGTCTACGGTAGCTGAACCCTCTCTTCGTAGAGAGTAGCTTTCAAAGGTTTACCAGTAGCCGCCGAAGCAGCTTGGTCTCTAAGCCAGGCTGCCATAGCGTAGCCTATATAATTACGACTACTCTGCTTTAAAAACATGTCTAGAGGTATTAAAAAGGAAAATCCTTTATCGTGGTACTTTCTTCCATTAATTTTTTCATTAGCATTTGTAATAGAGTACCAAAGGGAAAACCTCATTCCACTTGCAAAATACTTGCCTACTTCGAATTTAACACCTTTATCCCTTGCTAAAAACTGTCCTGCCTTGATTTTAAAATCTAAACACAAAGGCTGGAAGTCATAGTAAAGGTCTAAAAAATATTGAAAGCCAGTAAATTTGTGATAAGTAACTTTCGTTCCATCATATTTTGGGATCTTATGAAAAAAACCAACACCATCATAATGTCTCTTCCATACAACAGCTGACTCAAGTCCAATTGCAAACATACTTCCTGCAGGATAGTATAAAAATTCAGAAGCTCCTCCAGCATAAGCTGTTTCAAAAAAACCCGACGCCATTCTAAAAAAAGTGCCTTTTCCCATATTCCAACTTTTCTGAAGATATGCCTGCTCTAAATGAAGGCTATTTGCTTGAAAATACTTCACAGAATCTGATCTCACGACAAGCATATGAGATGGGTTAAGCTTATCTACACCCCTCATTCCTGCTGTACTTCCAAGTAAAGAATAGCTTCCTTGTAGCTTGTAGAATATTTCTTCGAACAAATATCCTTCTTGGGACGCTACAGCGCTTAAGTTGTATTTAAACTTGCCTGAAGCACTTCCAAAAAAACCTATAAACCTCGGCTTAAGTGTAAACACCCATATTTCTTTACGTCTCTGGTAAATCTTTATCGCGTCAAACTCACTAGGAGCTGATGGAGCTTCTACCATTGGGGCTAGAGTTTCTACTTCAAAAACACTAATTTGCCCCTTTCTTAAACGATAGAGATCTTCTGTCCTGTAGACATAAGCCTGGCATGGTAAAGCGTCTGCTTCAACGACAATAGACGTTGTCACAATATCAGCAGGCATAAGAGCTGCCAGGACATTTTGAACCCTTTCCCTCACCACCTCATTAACACGATATCTATTATTGACAATCTTCATCCAAAGGTGTTTTCCACCAGCAGCGTCAAAGTATACATATGCACTGTAAAGATCAAGCCCCTGATCTCCTAGGGCAAAAGCCATCTCTCTTGCGAACTCTGCTTCGCTACGGTCTTTGCCTAGAGGTTCAGTATCGATTGGTGTTTGGTAAGGTGTGGGGTCATCGATCTTAGGAAAGATTCCAGGATATGTTCCTAGTGGCATCCTCAATGATCCTGTTGCAAAAAGATCATCTCCTCTAACACTTGCAACAGAAAGCTGAAATGTATCTCCTATGAGCCAGTTTATACCCCCATTTAATCGACTTTTAACTTTAGTACCTGAAGGATGCTCATAGGGATGTTTTTTATAGTTTATATCATCATACTCAGCAACGATGGAAAAGTCTTTTATAAACCAGTATGGACAATTTCTAAAAGGTGTCCAGCTGACGCCTCCAAATAACCCTTTCATCCTACCATTGCCCCAACCAAGAGAAAATTCCAAATTGGCTTTAAGCCATGATTTTGTTGCCACCACGTATTGAGAGTTGAATCGCTTCGTTCCAATAAAATCTATCGCTCCTACAGATATCAAAGGGAGATCCGGAAATCCATCAGCAGGAGTAAGAACCCCTATTTTTATATTACCTATTCTATCGGCATCATCACCATAGCCTTGATTTCCAAAGTTGGCCTCTGTAATCCCTGTATAAACATAGTAGTTTGCGGCAAGTTCTACTCTGTCCATAGCCTGGATGTTTAACGCATAAACTGTATAAGGGGAGACATATCCCCCGGTAAATGAAACCGTTCCTTCTTTGTTCATTCGAGCTGAAGGCATATTAAAATATCCAACTATGCCTGATGAGTTATAGTAAGTGGGAAGCCTGTCATTAATCTCTTTATTGATCTTTTCAACAAGTGATAAGTCATTAAATAAAGAAAGCTGAGAATCAGAATTAGGATATATGGGATCTTGGATGGTCAGCATCTCAGATGAACACAAATGAAAAGATAGGCTAAGCAAAAAACTCAAAGTCGGATTAATTTTCATCTAACAAGCAGCGTTTAAAAATAAGAATTGTCAAAATGGATTCAAAAAAATATAAAATTAGATGTAGAAATTAAATTGTAAGGTTGTTTTTTGCAAGAGCTCTCGGCTGTAATCATTTCTTAAATCTAATTGTAATAATTACCATGGTTTCCTATACTCTCTTGCAAATGAAAGCCTACAAAATCATATCTTTTGTATTTTAGAAGCGCAAAAAAACTTAAAAGTTATTTTGCGTTGGTTGGCCATCGTTACTTTTTTAACTAAGTCAAGGGTTCAAATGAGTTATCTTAAAGAGTTTTTACAGCACATTAATAATCATGATTATCCTCCTTTTTTACGTCTTTGGGAAGAGTATTGCTCTGGAGATGAAATCGATGGACCTGAAGTAATCCAAATTCTTAAATCCACAAAAAATGCAGACTTCAGGGACTATTTTGGCAAGCATGTCGACAGAATCCTACCTCTATGGGAAAAAATGCCCGAGTGTCCTGAAAAGCACGAAATATTGAAACTCGTCATGGATATTCAAACTCTCAACTCCATGAAGCTTAGAGAAATGACTTATGACTACTTAAAATCCACGTACGGTTCAGACAAGTATTTCCAAGAAAAAATGAAGCTTATTGGCATGAGAGACCGAGATGGGAAAGATCCCTTCCAGGGCGCTATAAGCAGTTATCAGCTACTATCCCACATTAACAAAGGGAAATTTGTCTTCCATACAGGCGGATGGGGTGTTGGAGAAATCTCCGACTTTTCTTTAATTAGAGAGCAATTAAGAATAGAATTTGACCTAGTCCCAGGGAAAAAAGATGTTTCTTTTGAAACTGCTTTCAAAACACTACTACCGATACCTGACGATCACTTCCTAGCACAACGCTTCGGAAACCCCGATGCACTAGAGAAAAAAGCTAAAGAAGATCCTGTATTTGTCATTAAACTCCTGCTGAAGGATCTAGGCCCAAGAACTGCTGCAGAAATAAAAGATGAACTGGCTGATCTAGTAATACCTGCTGCTGAGTGGACAAAATGGTGGCAAAACACTAGAGGCAAGCTCAAAAAAGATACTATGGTAGAGACACCTGAAGACATTAAAAAACCATTTAGGCTCAGGCTGTCTGAGGTCACCCACGAGGAAAGACTCCAAAAAGCGCTAGAAAATAAACCTGATGCTAATACACTTATTCAGCTCGTATACTCTTTTATGAAAGATTTTCCAGAAACCCTGAAAAATCTAGAGTTCAAAAACATGCTGTATTCTCGTATTACAGAGATGCTTACTCAAGCTGAAATTAATAAGCCTCAGCAACTACAATTATACTTCTTCTTGCAAGACATAGTATCTGGCAAAAGTGAATATGATACCAAGATAATTGACCTGGTAAAAAAGATCCCTTCTACAGAGGCTGTTGAAGAGCTCATAGACCAAGTTGCAATCTTATCTTTCAAAAAACGCTTACTTGTGGAGATAAGAAAAAACAGATCTGATTGGAAAGAAATATTCCTTACAATGCTCCTACCAGCGGATCAAAATACCTTAAGGGACTATATTATAGCTGAGCTGCTTGCGGACAAAAACGAAGCACAAGTAAAAGAAAAACTTGTAGACCTTTACACGCATCCTGAAAATCATCCAGAGACATTCCTTTGGTATTTCCAGAAATCTATGTCACAGAAAAAACTTCCATTTTCTGATAAAGCAGGACGCCTTCGCTTCTTTGAGTCCCTATTGATATTGCTAAGCAAGATCGAGTCAAAAATTGAATATAGAGATACAGTGAAAAAAATCCACGGCATTCTTTCTGGCGAGAGGTATGCTATAGTACGTCAGATGATGCCGGAAGCTACAGTAGAAGAGGTTAAAGAATTTCTTCTCCTCTCAACAAAATGTCACTCTCTGACAGATCACGACATTAAGATTTTCCACTCACTTGCTGAAGTGGCTCATCCGTCTCTTGCAAAAAGCAAAAAATCTAAGGGCTCATCTTCTGAAGAAGATGTCTCTGTAATTTGGACTACGCAGGAAGGATTTAATAAGCTACAAGAGAAGATCAAGCACATAGCTACAGTAGAAACTGTAGAAAATGCAAAGGAAATTGAAGTAGCTAGAGCTCACGGTGACTTAAGAGAGAATGCTGAGTTCAAAGCAGCTCTGGAGAGAAGAGATCGCCTGCAATCAGAACTTAAGTTCTTATCAGATCAAATGAATAAGACAAGAGTAATCACAGAGTCGGACATCGATACTGAAGAAGTGGGTGTAGGCTGCATCGTAGAATGTACAAACAAAGATGGAAAAGCTAGCCAGTATACACTACTTGGCCCATGGGATGCGGATCCAGAGCAAAACATCCTTGCATTCCAATCCAAACTAGCGCAAGCAATGAAGGGACTTTCCGTAGGGGACAAGTTCCAATTCCAAGAGGATGAGTTTGTAATAAATAAAATACGGAGCTACCTTTAAAATATCATGTGCTTTATGATTCAAAAAACACATAAAGATCATTGATATTTACCGTAAGTGGCATAAATGGAAATTGTAATAGCAAGCACAAACGTCCACAAAGTAAGAGAAATTCGCGCAATGCTCAAAGCGTTGCGCAGATTTGACATCTACTCTCTGCACGATTTTCCTGATTATCAAGTACCAGAATTCAACGCAGAGACGTTTGAAGATCTAGCAATACAAAAAGCAACACATGCTGCTAAAGCTATAAAAAAACTCACCATTTCCGATGCATCAGGAATTGTTGTACCCGCCCTAAACGGCCTTCCAGGAATACATTCCTCAAGATATGCCCATAAGACTGCATCAGACAAAGAGAACCGTCACAAGCTACTTCATGACATGAAAGGGTTGCAAGAGGCAGATAGATATGCGTATCTTGAATGCTGTCTGGTATTAGCTTCACCCGATGGTTTAATTAAATCTGCCAAAGGTGTATCCGAAGGGATAGTAATCCACCAAGAACGGGGTAGTAATGGATACGGTTATGATAGCATCTTTCTAAAGCATGACTATAGCAAAACATTCGCAGAGCTGGAAGAAGACACAAAAAATAGAATTTCACACAGAAGAAAAGCATTTGATAAAATTCTTCTTACCCTAGAGAACATATCCGAGGATGCATTATTACATAGACGGGTATAATTGGCTTTTTAGAACCCCAAAGTCACGCAAATCGTTCGAAGAAAAACGACGAGAGTTTATCAAAAATATACACACTCTTGTCGAAGGAAGAACATGTCTAGTTACAATCGTTTTCGACTCGTCAGACCCATCTAGAGATCTTTGTTCTAAAGGTAACTACGACTTCTTAGAAATTGTTTTTACCCCAAAAAAGCAAACTGCAGACCAATATATAGAATCCGCGGTAGAAAATGCAACTAAACCAAGACTGATCACTGTTGTCACTCTAGATAGAGAATTACAACAAAAATGCATGCTCAGAGGTGCTAATATAGTAACAATGGAAGAGTTCTTTGACATATTCACAAAGAATAAAAATAAAAGTCGAAAAAAGAAAGATGATACAAAAGAATCTTTTCAAGAGACACGCTATAATATAGCAAGATTACTTACGATCTTTGAAAAGAGACTTTTTGATGATATTTTTGATACTGAAAAATAACTAACAACCTTCATCACAGCTCTCTTCTTCTGAAGAGTAGCTCGTTCTGAAATCACCTTGTTCCCATTGATAGTCATAGATAAGTTTTAAAGCATCTGCAAGAACGCGGGATCTATTGATGCCTTCTCGCAGTATTTTTGTCCCTCTTCCTTGTCTCAGATACCAGCAACCAACTCTTCTAAGATCAAGTAAAGCTTTTCTTTCGCTTTGATAGCTCAATATGTGATCTATATGCTCAAAAAAGTTATTTTTAAAATCATCATATGTTCTATTGATTGGATCTAAACCTAAAAGAGCTCTGTGTATATCTTCAATAACCCACGGTCTTCCCATAGTCGCTCTTGCAACAAGAACAGCATCACAGCCTGTTGCCTCAAAAGCTTTAAGAGCGCTAGAAGCGCAATTTACATCGCCATTAGCAATGATCTTTATGGCGGATGTGGCCTCTTTACATTTCTTAATAAAATCCCAATTAGCAGGCCCTTTATATCCTTGAGATCTTGTTCTGCCATGTATGCATATAGCCTTTGCGCCTGCTTGCTCTGCAATCTGCGCAATTTCATGAGCATTTATAGACTGACAGTCCCAACCTGCACGAATTTTAACTGTCACAGGGATTTTAACTGAAGCCACCATGTTAGATACAATTTCACCGATGAGCTTAGGATTTTTAAGAAGTCCCGATCCACTTCCATCTTTAGTGACCTTATCAACAGGACAACCACAGTTAAGATCGATTACATCAAAGCCCATATCCTCAACAATCCTAGAGCATGCCGAAGCAAGCTCTGGTTTGCTTCCGCATAGCTGCGCACCAATTGGGTGCATCCCAGCATCATAATCTAAAAGTCGATATGTATGAGGATCATGTCTCACAAGAGCATCCATCTTGACCATTTCACAATAAACCAAACCTGGCTTATATTTAGCTGTCATTTTCCTAAAAGGCAGGTCGGAACATCCCGCCAGTGGAGCGCAAAGAACTTTTGACGGCAGAACTGTGTCCCCAAGAGTAAATTCTAATTTCTTATTATTCATAACTACATCAACAGCCTGATAATGACACTTTCTAATATCTGCAGAGCAAAAAAGGCAAGTATCGGGCTTAAGTCTAAGGTACCAAGAGGGGGAATAATTTTTCGGAATAAATTTAGGTAAGGGTTAGTATAAAAAGCTACAAAACGCATCCATTTAGAATTAGCAAATGAAGGGAACCAAGAGCCAATAATCCTTGCCATCAATAACAAGGTATATACGAAAAATAAATAGTGAATAATACTTATAATGATCAACATAGTTTGCTCATAATTTTAAAGGGTAGTATAACTTTTTTTCCTTTTTCATTCCACAAACTAATATCAAGGCTACACCTTATAAAATTATTGATAATGTAAAGCTGTTTTACATAAAACATGGAGTATTTTTAATAAAAAAATTATTTTCATGTTTAGGCTCATTGGTAAAAAGGTCGTTTTTCTGGTTTTACACAAATAATCGTCGAGATAATTTTTCTAAAAAACATAATGGTATCCCCCCTATACTGGCCTTGCATCGTAAATCTTCTTCCGAGTGACGATCATTTTCACACCCTTCCTCATGTATGAGAGTATTGGTTTAGTCATTATTTTGCTGATTAAAATGGCCACACCCATCCAGAACCTTAACAGCCCAACTTAGTGCTATTCCCTTAATATTAGTTTTGTCTAAGTTTTCTAAAAATAAAGACTCAAACTACTTAGCAAGGTGTTCCCCTATTTCTAAAACTAATACCCCAATCAAAT
>VGMB01000025.1 GCA_016866585.1 Chlamydiota bacterium | reverse complement strand
TAAACATATCAAGACTAACCTTCTTCGTACTGGTCATAAAATCTCCATTTTCCTTTAGATTAAACTTCAAACATCCGAGCGTCAAGACTAATATACTAGAGAAAAAAAGAGTAAATTTTTAAGATGAATTTTATTTTAATTTTTTAGGTGATTTATGAACTTTACAAGGGAATCTGTTTTTATTTCCGCTACTCGTAGTTTTTGCAATTCATTTGCAGTTGTGATAGGTGTACTATCCCCGATTATACTAATCCTGATAGCTATGTCAGCCCTTTCAAGTCCTATAGTACCACCAATCAAGAATGAGATTGTGCTAGCGCCTGATGCAGATGGTTCTAGAACACCTCTACCAGAAAACTCACCTGTAGTTTTGCGAATCAATATTCAGGGAGTTGTCGGTCAAGGAACTTTAACAACAGAAAACTTTACAAACAAACTCTTAGACTCTCAAGGTGATGTAATAAAGGGCAACAGAGTCAAAGCAATATGCCTATATGTTGACACCCCAGGTGGAACAGTTTCTGATGCAGACGGCATTTATAAACAATTAATACAATACAAAGAAAAATACAAAGTACCTGTATATGCTTTTGTTGATGGCCTTTGTGCCTCTGGCGGCATGTATATATGCTCTGCAGCTGATCAAATCTATGCTTCAAATACAAGTATCATAGGATCTGTAGGTGTAATCCTTGGTCCCAGCTTTAACTTTGCTGACGCTATGGACAAACTAGGAATTAAATCCTTAACAATTAAACAAGGTAAGGACAAAGATGCTTTAAATCCATTCCGTCCTTGGGTTCCTGGCGAAGACCAATCTATTGTTAATATCACCAAAGCTTTATATGACAATTTTGTAGAAATTGTTTCTTCCTCCAGAAAAAACCTTAGTAAAGATAAACTAGTAAATGAATACGGAGCACAGATATTCATAGCTCAGACAGCAAAAGACTATGGATACATAGACGTGGCAAATTCTTCGTATGAACAAACTCTCAAAGACCTGACAGCAGCTGCTGGCCTATCAGATAAGGATCCGTATCAAGTCATGCAACTTGAAACACCAGCGAACATTCTTTCAAGTCTAATAAACGGAGAATCTGCTATATTTTCAGGTAAAATTAAACATTCATTAGAAATAAATCCTGTATTGTCTAGCGAACTAAGCGGAAAGCTTTTATATTTATATACACCTTAAAAACTTACACCATTTGACCTCTTCCCCAAAGGGGTCATCCTAAATTTTCAATGAATAATATTTACATAATAGACGCCGTCAATTTTCTATTTAGATCATATTACGCCATTAACAACATGACCAATCCCCAGGGAGAATCTGTAAATGCACTATATGGTTTTATCCGCTCATTTTTAAAAATTATAAAAGATTTTTCTCCAGAGCATGTCGTTGCTGTATTTGATGGTCCAAATAATAAAAAATCACGAACAGAAATCTATAGTGATTATAAAGGGCATCGCAAAAGCATGCCGGAAGATTTATATCCTCAGCTAGAAAAAGCATTATATTTTTGTCAACTAGCAGGCATTCCTACTCTTTCTATTCCAGGAGTTGAAGCTGATGATACAATGGGCAGTATTGCAGTTTGGGCTGAAAAACTTGGATCAAAAGCCTACATTTGCTCAAGCGATAAAGATTTATGCCAACTTGTTTCAGATAAGGTTTTGATAGTTAATCCTCATAAGGACAACCTAGTAATTGATAAAGACAAGGTCGAAGAAATATTTGGGGTAAAGCCACATCAAATGATTGACTATCTCGCAATGGTAGGAGATGCATCCGATAATATCCCAGGATTAGAAGGATTTGGATCTAAAACCGTATGCACTCTACTGAAAGAGTATCACTCTTTAGATTATATTTTAGACCATCCAAATATCTTATCCGGAAAAAAGAAAGCAACGGTCATAGAGCAAAAAGATATCGCATTGATGAGTAAAAAGTTAGCTACAATTCAACTAGACGTAGAGTTTCCAAAAGACCCATCATTCTTTATTTATCATTGTTCAGACATCAATCAAGTAAAGGAATTTTATAGAGAAAATCACTTCATGTCTCTTCTTAAAGAACTTGAATCTGTAGAGATATCGATAAAAACAAATTCCCAGTTGGAATCCTCAGAGCTCAACGAAATTACACCTATTATTGTCACCTCTGAAGAATGTCTTAAAAAAATGATAGAATCTTTGCAATCAGAAGCGGAAATCTGTTTCGACATCCAGTCTGACGGGCGACCAGCTATGGAAACAAGTATTATCGGAATTAGCTTGGCCGCAAATGAACATCAACTTTGGTACGTCCCTTTTAACGGATCTTTAACAAAAAACATGCTTTTTTCTTCATTGAAAGATCTTTTTTCCAATCCTAATATCAGCTTCTATGGTCATGATCTAAAACATGATATGCACGTTCTACTTAACGAAAATTTGCCCATACCAGTTATTAACTTCGATACTATTTTAGCATCCTATGTTTTACGCCCAAGCACACCTAAACATAACATCGAACTGCTCGCGTTAGAAAAATTCGGTAAAGTAATTCCTTCAACAGAAGATCTTAGAGGAAAAGGAAAAAAGCAACTACATGTTCACGAAATTCCCCTAGAAGATTTAGCAAAAGTATGTTCTACGCATGTTGCTGTAACAATAAAACTAAAGAACACGTTCACAAAAGAACTTCAGAAAGAAAACCTAGAATCTGTCTTCTATGAAATAGAAATCCCCTTACTTCCAGTTCTGTTACATATAGAAAGAGATGGCATATTTGTTGATATAGCTGATTTAACTCAGATGTCCCACAAAATATCGAAAAAAATCTCTTTAATTGAAAATGAGATTTATGATCTTGCTGGGGAAATTTTCAATCTTAATTCCCCTAAACAACTAGGGGTAATACTTTTTGAGAAATTAGGTTTACCTACAGGTAAAAAAACACTAACGGGGTATTCAACCTCGGCTGATGTGCTTGATTTTTTAAAAGACAAGTATCCAGTAGTTCAAAAAATTCTAGAATATAGAGGACTTGAGAAGTTAAGATCAACGTATATAGACGCTCTTCCTGAGTACATAAATCCATCCACAAATCGAATCCACTGCACTTTTAACCAATCAGTGACGGCAACAGGTCGGCTTTCATGCCAAGATCCCAATCTTCAAAATATCCCAGTAAGAAGTGAGGAAGGCAAAAAAATTAGGGAAGCTTTTAAACCACAAAATCAAGGATGGATTTTTGTGGCCTCAGATTATTCTCAAATTGAATTAAGACTTCTTGCCCATCTTAGCGAAGATGAAAACCTAATAAAAGCTTTTAATAATAAGGAAGATATCCACGCCTTTACAGCCTCTTTAGTTTTTGAAGTCCCACTTAGTGAAGTAACTCCCGAAATGAGATACCAAGCTAAAGCTGTGAATTTTGGAATCATTTACGGACAACAGGCATTTGGACTCTCCCAAGAACTCTCCATAGATGTAAAACAAGCCAGTGCTTTCATAAGAACATATTTCGAAAGATACCCCAAGGTTAAAGAATTTTTAGAGAAATCCAAAAACACAGCTAGATCTCTTGGATATGCTGAGACAATAACTGGAAGAAAACGACCCATTCCCGAACTTGATAACAAAAATCAAATCATAAGATCAGCCGCTGAAAGACTAGCGACAAATACTCCCCTACAGGGAACTGCTGCAGATTTAATTAAGCTTGCTATGATAGAAATATCTAAGGAACTAAAATTTAGAAATTTAGAAGCAAAAATGATCCTACAAGTTCATGATGAACTTGTTTTTGAAGTGCATGAAAAGCATAAGGATCGGGTAATAGAACTAGTAAAAAATACCATGGAAAGTATTTTCTCACTAAGAGTTCCTCTTGAGGTTGATATTTCGATTGGAAATAATTGGGGGGAGTGCTAACCTTGAAGAAAATTGCAATTACAGGTGGATTGTCTTCTGGCAAAAGCACAGTTTGTGAAATCTTTAGAAACCTTGGTGCTTATACTGTAGATTCCGATAAAATCGTTCACAACCTCCTCCTTCACAATCGGTATATACAGAATAAAATCATTGAGCTGCTAGGAAATAACGTCCTTGAAAAAGGCCTTCTAGATCGCAAAAAAATCGCAAGCATAGTCTTTTCTCACCCTGAAAAACTTCATGCACTAGAAAGTCTTATTCATCCGGCAGTTTATGATGAAATTCAAAACTGCTACGACAAAGTAAAAAGGAATGGAAACTACAGCTATTTTATAGCAGAAGTACCGCTTCTATTCGAAACTGGCTGTCAGAACCTTTTCGATTTTGTAATTGTAGTGATGAGTGAAGAAAAAACGTGCAAAGAAAGATTTGAAAATTTAAAAAATCCTACAGAATATCAATTCAAGGATCGCATGATGCGGCAAATTCCTCCTCGAGAAAAAGCTAAAAAAGCAGATTTTTTAATCTTAAACGATGGCACCCTAGAAGATCTCAAAAAACAAGTCTCACAACTTTCATTAAAATTAAGTTCAATCTAATTAAGGAGCGGAACTTTCAATGAACCCAGAAGATAGAAACCCCATGACACAAGAAGTCGACAGCGAGCAATTATCATCTGTAGACGTAACATCCGATGAAAAACACCCGGAATCAATCACAAAGATTGCAGACTTGCAAAGAATGAACATTGATCAGCTTACGCAGTTTGCAAGAAACATAGGCCTAAAAAATCTTGGAGCCTTAACCAAGTCTCAAGTCGTATTCGAGGTTGTTAAATTACTATCTGAAAAACCAACAGAAATACTTGTTGGAGAGGGAGTTCTTGAAGTTCTTCCTGATGGTTTTGGTTTTTTAAGATCGCCAAACTACAACTACCTTCCTTCTGCTGAAGACATTTACGTTTCACCTGCACAGATCAGAAGATTTGATCTGAAAAAAGGTGATACGGTATACGGAACTATCCGTTCCCCCAAAGAAAAGGAAAAGTACTTTGCTCTTTTAAAGGTTGAAAAAATTAATGGATGCCCTCCTGAAAAAGCAAAAGAAAGGATCTTATTCGAAAACCTAACACCTCTTTATCCTAACTCTCGCTTAGTAATGGAGACGTCAAAAGAAAATCTGACGACAAGAGTCTTAGATCTTACAGCGCCAATAGGAAAAGGACAACGTTCTCTTATTGTAGCTCCACCTAGATCAGGTAAAACTATCATCATGCAAAACATCGCAAATTCTATTGTGAAAAACAACCCAGATGTAGTTCTGATAGTACTTCTTATAGATGAGCGTCCAGAAGAAGTAACGGACATGATTAGAAGCGTTAAAGGAGAAGTTATCTCTTCGACTTTTGATGAGCCGCCAGAAAGACACGTACAAATTGCAGAAATGGCGATTGAAAAAGCTCGACGCCTCGTTGAATATCATCATGACGTTGTAATTCTTTTAGACTCTCTAACAAGGTTAGCTAGAGCATATAACACTGTTCAACCACATTCCGGTAAAATACTGACGGGTGGTATCGATGCTAACGCGCTGCACAAGCCTAAAAGATTTTTTGGAGCAGCACGTAATATTGAAGAAGGCGGATCTCTTACTATCATTGCAACAGCTCTAATAGAAACGGGCTCTAGAATGGATGAAGTTATCTTCGAAGAATTCAAAGGAACAGGAAACATGGAACTTGTTCTTGACAGAAGGCTTGCTGATAGAAGAGTCTATCCAGCTATCGATATAATTAAGAGCGGAACAAGAAAAGAAGATCTTCTATACCACAAAGATGAGCTAGAAAAGATCTACATTATGAGACAAGCAATAGCAGATTTAGCTCCCCTAGATGCTATGAACCTATTGACCTCTAGATTGAAAAAAACAAATAACAACATCGAATTCCTTCTTTCAATGAAAGACTAACCCTTTAAGGGCAAATGAGGTATCATCTTATTTGCCCTTTCTTAATAACTAATACCTATCTTTTTTGGAGTTGAGATGTGCCGGTGGATTTTACTATTTTTACCTACCTCTATTTTTTTACTTTCGGGATGTGACAAACAGCATGCAACAGTAAAAAAACCAGACAAAGAATTTCGAGTGTGTATTTCCGAAGATCCTGCAACCCTGGATCCCAGAAAAGGAGGAGACGCTATATCCTCTCAGCTACAATTCATGCTCTTTGAAGGACTTACCCAGTTAAATGAAGACGGGTCTGTATCCTGCGCACAAGCCCATGAAATTCTGAACTCCTTCGATAAAAAAAAATATACATTCCTTCTTGGGAAAACTCAATGGTCTAATGGGGACACTGTAACATCACACGACTTTGAAAAAGCCTGGAAAACTATTTTAGACCCCAAGTTTCCATCTCCCAACGCTCATTTACTCTATCCGATTAAAGGGGCTCAACAAGCAAAAGAAGGGATTCTTCCAATGGACGATGTGGCAATTTTCTGCCCTGATAAAAACACTCTCATTGTTGAACTTGAACAACCCACACCATATTTTCTCCAACTCATATCATTTTGCGTTTTTTCACCAGTCCACTCATCGATGGACTTGAAAGACGTAACTGACAACAAATCTCAAAAAACTCCTTTAGTCAGTAATGGACCATTTATACTTTCCGAATGGAAACATCAAAATGAAGTTACTTTAATTAAAAACAAGCTATACAGAATAGAAGAAAAAACCGGAATCGATGTAATCTATATATCAGTGATTCCCTCCGAAATGACAGCCCTTAAAATGTATGAAAGAGGTGAGCTAGATTTTTTAGGCCATCCTTTTTCCTCACTCTCAAATGAGGAGCTATCAGAGTCACAATTAGAAAATGAACTTCATCTTATACCGGCAGCTGCGACAACATTTGTAACATTCAATACCCAAAATAAATTCTTCAAAAATAAAAATATCAGAAAAGCATTTTCATTCGCTCTAGACAGAGAACTAATCGTAAAAAACATAACCCCTTTTAAAGAATATTGTGCAACACGGATCATACCGCCGACCTTAGTAGGAAATAAAAATAAAGATCTATTTACCAAGCATAATCCATCGCTTGCTAAAGATCTTTTATTACAGGGCATGGATGAGCTTGAAATAAAAAAAGAAGATTTAGAAACGCTAACATTTTTTTACTCTAAGACTGAGCACAACCATAAAATTGCACAGGTAATGCAACAACAGTGGTACGAGGTTCTAGGAATTATGATCAATTTACAGGCGCTAGAGTCAAAAAACCTCTTACACAAGCTTAGTAATAGAGATTACGATGTTGCTTTGACGATGTGGAGAGCTCAGTACTGTGATCCTGCTAGTATTTTAGAAAGGTTTCAATATGCTCTGAATATAAAAAACTATCCAGGATGGGAAAACACGGCTTTCACAGATTGCATGAATCAATCAACCTCTCAAAACGATACTAAGAGATTTCAAACTCTTGAACAAGCAGAATTAATTCTCGCAGAAGATCTTCCTCTATTACCGATATATCACTGGAATTTATCTTTTTTACATAAAAAAAGAGTAACAAACATCGAATTTTCTCCAGTTGGAGGCATCTTTTTCGAAAGAATAAACATCGATATCCACAAATATGATAAGATAGAAGAAAAATAAAAAGTTATAACATGAAAATAAGATCTACCATCATAATCTTAGTTTTGATTTCCACTCCTGCTTTAACTTTATTTAAATTGGACAAAACAAAAACAAAAAAAAACGACGGGTTTTCCATAAATCAAATTTACTCCAACCACAAACATAGGCAATCTTGGAAGCACGAGTTATGCGCAAATATTTCTAAAGAACATTTAAATTCTATTTTTTCCAAGACTTTCTTTTACTTAGGAAAAGGTCATCAATCTGTAGTATTTGAAAACAAAGAAGATCAGGTCGTAATAAAATTTTATAAATTCCCTTCCGAAATGCGAGAGTTTTCTTTTTTTTCTCATCCTTTATCTCAGTTTTCAAAGAAAAGACAATCTATTTTTAAGTATAATCTTTCTAAATATCATAATACGATCGAAAGCCATTGCCTCGCTTTTTCAAGCTATGCAAAAGAATCTGGGATGCTAGCAGCTCAACTTAGTAAATCGACCGACTGCCCCTATACAATAACTTTAGTAGATCGTATGGGACGTAATTACTTCGTTAGCTTAAAAGATACTCACTTCATTCTTCAAAAAAAAGGATCTCGTTTTTTTGACAAATTAAATTGCTTACTAGCTAACGGGAATGAAGATGATATAAAAAAGGTCATACATAACACTTTCATGTTCATCAAGCAACGATCCTTGCAGGGGATTATTGATGATGACCCAGTTCTTAGTAAAAATTTTGGTCTTTACGAACTTCAGCCATTCCAACTTGATACAGGCAGGTTAAGAGAATCCTCCTTTTCTATTTCAAGACAGGATGCAAAACAAGAAACACTAAAAATTACAGCTGCATTGGAGGATTGGATCAATAAAAATTGTCCTCAACTTTTAAACTACTACTTAGAAAGCTCTAAAGATTTATGACTATTAGCTCAGATTATCAAACCCATTGGGATTATGCATATCAATCCTCAGAAATAACATGTGAAACTGCACTACGAATTAATACTACTGAATATGAAGATGCTCATATCATTTCATCTCTTTTAAAAATTACAGAGAGTGTCTGCACAGATCTTAATAAATCAATTAGTTCTTCAGGTTCATTACAAGAAATAGATTTTTTTGACGAAGCTGACATTTTCAAATTAGGGTTTGTTTGGGAATACATCGTTCAAAAGAATATCCCCTTACAAGACATTATTTCCGAGATCTCTAATCGCAGAAATGAAATTTTAAATCAAAAACTAGAGTGGAGAGAGTATCTCAATACCCAAGAAATAGGACCGCTTGAACAAATTTACAGAGAAAATGAGCAAACGCTTAAACTAATCCGTATTGTAGACGGCTGCGGAAGTACTTACTGTGTAGTTAATAATAAAAAAGAGCCTATTTTAATAATAAAACCTGTTGACGAAGACATCTTATGTCTAAACAACAGCAAACATTACGGAAACCCATTTAACAATGGCTCATATTCTTTAAAAAGATATGTCCCTCTATACACATCTCATCAGGCTCATTTACTTTGCTATCTTCTTTCTAAAGAATTGGGAATTGAAGGAATCACTCCTAAATGTGAAATAGCTATTATATCCTCTGATAAATTCCATGATTTATCCTCCACTATCTCTTCTGAAAATTTGCAGCTTCTTGA
Organism: Chlamydiota bacterium; assembly: GCA_016866585.1. GTDB lineage: Bacteria > Chlamydiota > Chlamydiia > Chlamydiales > Rhabdochlamydiaceae > VGMB01. Next base: position 2,763 of record VGMB01000025.1, on the reverse strand, counting down.
ACAAATCGGCTCGAAAGATCTTGAAAAATTATGCTCTATACAAGAATACATACCTCATACCAAAGATTTTCTAACTCTAATGTGCGAGTATCTCAAAAAGGGAGACTCTTTAGGTATACTCGACGTTCTAGATAATGATAACATTGAAGATTTAAATCTTTTACTTTGGGCCTCCTATGACAATGATGCTCATCCTGGAAATTTTCTTGTCACAGAAATTGTAGATCCTCATACACAAAAAGTCACAATCAAACTAATTAAAGTAGATAACGCAATGTCATTTCCTGAGCATAACATCGGATTTGATAACTTTTTATTTACATTTGATGTGAAAAGAGACTCTATATCGGATCGACTAAGAAAAAAAATTTCATCCTTCAAAGAAGAAAATATTGCTAACCTTATGAAGGATCTAAAATTCTCTAAATCATCTATTGAATCATTTATAGAAAGAATTAGCATCTTAAAAGAACTTTCTAGAAGAGAATCTATATCTCTTTTTGAAATAAATTTAAGATTTGCTTTGCTTGGCAGATCCAATGGAAAAGATCTTGCCCTTTCTGATTATAGTATTCCAGAATTAGAAGCGATCTTAGGCTCTGATCATTTATTAGATACAACATCAAGAATATCGCTATGAAATGCAAAAGAAGTATCCTCATTATATCAACAATAGCAAGCATCACGATTGGAGGATTTATACAATTATATCCTAGGAGCACCATGAAGCTAATTCATAAAAAAACAGGATGTGTTATTGCTGAACAAAAAGGAGATCAAATTTATATCAATGATCCCTTTATTGAAGCTGAAATTAAACTTAAAGGCATAGCAATACCCTCATTTTTAAGTGAAAATTTTGAAGGAAAGTCAATTGTAAGAATGGGGGACCCTTTATTCAATAAGGCTTTTAAAACAGTGTATCTTCAATTCAACTTAAAAAAAGACGCCTTTTCTTGGGAGTAATAACAAACCGGGATTGATGTTTATCCCGGTTTGCTAAGATTTTTACTCTTCGTCGTCGGTAGTTAATTCAGAACGAGAAAGAATTTTGTGAGCTACATGTTTAGGATGAAGATATGATCTCAAAGCAGCATCAAATTTTTCAGCCTGGCATTTTGTTCCACATGTAAATAAATCAATAAAACAGGCGTTATGTTCAGGATAAGTATGGATACTAGCGTGACTTTCAGATAAAAGAACAACCATCGTCAATCCATCAGGTTGAAATATATAATCTGCGGAGTCAAGGAGAGTAGCTCCACACTGATCTACTGCGCCGAGAAATGCTTTTTTTAAATCGTTTAAATTTACTAATGCATCGTGATCACACTGAGTATAGCTGGCAATAAAATGTCTTCCGCTAAAGGCATATTCCTCAGAGAGCTCTTCTGCCCTAAGATTGAATAAAAACAAGCAAAAAAACAAAAATGAAAAAACCCTTTTCATTTACTAGATCCTCCTTTTTAAATGAAAATAGACTCAGATGGAAAATTCAAAATTGATTCCGCGAGATATTTTGTAAATACTGGCACTTTTTTTAAACAAATAAATACATTTTGCGTCTTCCCTAGAATTTTAAAAAGGCATTATAATCCAAAACGAAAGGAGATTATGATTATGCGTTGGCTTCTAAGTTTAGGGATTCTAAGTTCGCTTGGATTTGGAGCCTGGAAAATGAGCGATCAGAGACCTGATCTAAAGGCAAAAGTTGAAGACCTACTAAATCTTGGTTCTTTTCATACTTTGGAGCTCAAATACAGCGCAAATCAAGTCATGGAAAATCATAGGAGAGAACTTCTTAAATCTCCTCGTCATAAATATTTAGAGCCAGAGCTGCGTTTTTATCCCTACCTTCTTATGGAAGTAAAATACCTTTTTTCTGAAAAAACAGAAGAAAGTGTAATTTTGTGGGATATGTGCGATGGAGAAATGGTTTTAAATACAAAAACTTGGGCTAAAACGCATGGATTCGGCGATTGCATTAAAGCAAATACTGACCGTCATGAATTCAAAATTATAAATACTATTTCAAAAAAGGGCGGGTCTTGTGATAGAGAACACCTTGCCAAGACTCTTAATATAGAAACTGATGTTATGGATATTTGGGTGGATAGCTTAAGAAGAAAAAAACTCATCGTACAAGTTGGCAACAAATACCGACTGCATATGGAAGATCCCCTAATGGTATCCATTCCTTCAACAATCGTAGAAGAAAGACTAGTAACACAGTCTTGTAAAAACTCAAAAAAAATTTCCAAAAGATTTAATCTTAGTCAAGTAGAAAAGATCTCTCAATCTGCTTTTGGGATTGATTTTGCAATTAAACACACAAAAGATGTTTACTTACCTGTGCACTGTATAGTAGTACAAAATCCAGACGGATCAGTCCATTCGAGCTTGTGGAATGCTTTAAACGGAAAACGCGTATCCTACTCTCATTCTCTCGACTAGATATCCTAAAAAATTGACTTAAAGTACTGTTTGCTCTACAACTTTCAGGAAATCACACCGAACTTTCGAACTTAAGAAAAACTGAAAGTTAAAGTTTATTCAAAGTAATCGAAGGAAAAGATTGAAGTAAAAAACAGATACCATGTAGACTTTGGTGTCTTTAAGATACGGAAAGATGGCTGAGTGGCCGAAGGCACGTCCCTGCTAAGGACGCGTATCCGTAAGGGTACCGAGGGTTCAAATCCCTCTCTTTCCGATCAGCCTTGAATTTAGGTTCAAGGCTTTTTTTTTGGAGTAAAAAAATGGAAG
>VGMB01000024.1 GCA_016866585.1 Chlamydiota bacterium | reverse complement strand
ATCTGTCGAAGAAATACATGTATCAACAGCTCCGTGTTTTATTACATTTTCTACATTATCTTTAATAATTTTTTCTGAGACAAATGGTCTTACTGCATCGTGTATTACTACATGAGTAGTGCCTACTTGTACTGACTGTAAGCCTTTATAGGACGATTCTCTTCTTGTTGCCCCCCCTTTAACGATTTTAATTGGAATTTCGCTTTTTATATCTACGATTTTAGCTTCCACAAATGTCATCCACTCCATAGGGCAGACAAGTACTAGTTCTTTGAAAAATCGAGAAAAAACGAATCGTTCAATCGTATGAATAAATACAGGCTTGCCCGCAAGATTATGAAACTGCTTTGGAAAGGTGCTTCCAAATCGCTCACCCTTTCCACCCATCAAAATGATTGCGCTTAAACATGGTGACATTTTTATCCTTTGTATGTCGTAAACGGATCTACTCTTTAAATATTACATCTTTCATTTCCGAATGAATGTATTCTGCTCTTTTTGTTGTAATTTCATTGGGATCAACGCCAATATTAGGGAAGACAAATCCTATGTGAGCTCTTTGGCATGTAAAGAAGACCTGATTGATTTTATTATCATGGATGCCTTCTATCCAACCTAGATCTATGCCTAATTTAATTTTACTTAAGGCATCGAGAACTTCTTTGATTTGTAATTGATAGCTATGTTTTAAAAGCCCAAATGATCGTGAGATAGCATCTTTGGTTTGTATGAAATGTTCTTTTTTGCATTTTTCTCTCAATGTCTGCTCTGCTAGTGTGAGCTTTGTCGCGCTAATATGTAAATCTCGTAAGATCATCTCTTCTGTAAGACCTAGCGTATATTTATTCTCAAGCAAAACAAAGTCTCCTACAAATTCATCTACTTTTCCGTGTAAGCTTGTTACATATACACTTTCTTCGAGATGATTCTTACATGCTTCTTCCAAAAGTTTTCCTTCTATTAACATAGGAAGATGAAGATAACAATTCACTATCAGTCCCGTGCCACATTTTGTATGATCTGATGTAAGGTATCCAAACCTAGATGAATAGCACGGCTCAAAGTTTTCAGATATTGCGCTATCTATATCACTTAATATTTCCCAAGCCTTTTCCCATTTATTTTTACAGTCAACAAGTTCCATTTGAATGTGGTCTGAAAAATTTATTAAAGCTAAGAAATGAGCAGTATCGTCTACTATAAAAGATTGTCCTTTCAAAGCGTTTTGACAAGGCTCTTTACAGATGAAATGCTCATATAGAAAATCTTTTTCTATCGGAGAGAGATCATCTGCTTTGAATTTGATAGGATTTTGCAGTTGTTGCAATTTCAGCATACATGCTGTGATCTGTTCTGATAGTTTTACTGCTTGAGAGTTTTTCATTTTTGAAGGGAATGGTGCTCCTACAAAGTTTCTATGTAAATAGAAAGCTGTTGCGGGCCATAAAGGATTAGAATTTTCATCCCAAGCAGGATGTGTATAAAACGGATTAGGTAGAAGTTTTTTTTGTTCCATCGGGATTGTCCATTATGTCTTTGATTTGATCTCTAAGCCAAGCAGCTTGTTCATAGTTTTCTTTTTTCAAAGCCTCATTTAATGCTTCGTTTAAAGTGGAAATCCTACTAGATGCAGGAATGTTAATTGAGATAGAAGGAGATTTCCCAACATGTAATGGTTGTGATTTTTTTCTATTTAACCTTTTTTCGAGTCTTGATGGAATTGCCTCTATAGATAAAAGATCGTTTATTAAAACTTCTTCAAATATACTATAGCATTGGCTACATCCTAAAGGAGTTCCTGTTAAAATTGATTCAAGTGTTGTTCCACAATTTCCACAACATAGTCCCATTTCATTTTCATTCGGCTGTGTTTTATCACTAACTTTTATTCCTGTCATCCTTTGTTGAAGAATAGGGCAATCCACACACATGTCCAACGAGGTCTCTACATCGTTAATTATTTGTGTGTAACATATTTTAGTGACCTTTTTGCAGTGACTGCATTCAACTGGTCTTTCAGACATATAAATCCCTTAGTGAACTTTGTTAGTAACAGGCATTAAACTATGCATCTATAGCATTGTTCTGATGCAAAGGCAATCATCTTTTTTTAAAAACCAATAAAGTTCTTGATTGCTTGTTTAAAAGTTGATACGGTGCAATTTAGGAACTCGAACAGGATCCAAAATGAAAGTAGATTTTATTTATAGAAAGAACACATATTTGAAAATTTTTTCGATATTTCTTTTTTTCCTTTTGATCCTTCAATTTATACGAATGGTTTCCCTTAGTAATCTACAAAAAAAACAAGTTCACGCATATACAGACCAGTATGAATCATTAGAGTTAATGACGGATTTGAAAAATTCTTCGGATGATTTAACTAATATGGTTCGTTTATATTGTCTAACAAAAGACCCTAAATATAAAGACTACTACTACGAAATACTCGATATCAGAAATGGAAAAATTCCTCGTCCTCTTAATTACTCTGACGTGTATTGGGATTTAAAGATTGCAGATCTTACACCATCGGGTGATGGGGCTACTGCGTCTTTGAAAAGTATGATGTTGGAGAGGGATTTTACTCTTAAAGAATATAGTCTACTACAAGAATCAGAAAATCGTAGTAACGATCTTGTTCTTCTTGAAGTTCGCGCCATTAATGCTATGCAAGGCAAGTTTATAGACACTGAGGGAAACTTCACGATAGTCGGGGCCCCTGATCCTGCCCTTGCTCAATCTCTTGTATTTGGTAAGGCTTACATGGATGCTAAAGCAAGTATAATGGAGCCGATATATCAATTTGAACTGGATGTAAGGCAAAGAACTAAAGTTAAAACAGAAAGTATTCAAAAAAGAATGAATCGAGTAGTGCTGTGGGGAGTTATACTTTCTTCAACTCTTATCGTTTTAATGATATATCTAACATTTCTTGTTATGCAGTTTATTAAGAATAAAAATTACGAAAATGAACATTTACTTTTGAATATTCTGCCACCATCTATTGCAGAGAGACTAAAAAGTGGGGAAGAAAAAATAACAGATGAATACCCGCAGGCTAGTGTTTTATTTACTGATATTGTTGGGTTCACTGAAAAAACGGAAGAGATAGGACCATCTAACATGGTTGAAATCTTAAATGAAATTTTTGATATTTATGATGAACTGTGTGAAGAATTTAAAGTAGAAAAAGTAAAAACTATTGGCGACAGTTATATGGCTGTATGTGGTGTTCCGATTCCTCGTGCAGATCATGCAATTGTATTAGCAGATTTTAGCTTAGCATTAAAAGAGGCTACAGAACAATATGCTAAGAGAAAAAATTTACCCATATCTATCCGGATAGGAATGACCTTCGGGAAAGTTTTTGCAGGGATAATAGGTAGAAAAAAATTCATCTACGACATCTGGGGCGATGTAGTTAATACGGCAAGTAGAATGGAGTCAACCGGTATTCCAGGAGAAATTCAAGTAACTGATAAAATGGCTAGCATTCTCGAAGAGCAATTTATACTATCAGCTAGAGAGCCTATACAAGTAAAAGGAAAAGGTATTATGCATACTTATATTCTAAAAAGTAGAAAACCTGAATTTCCTTTAGGCAAAATCATGGAAATTAAAGAAAACAACAAAAAATAAACTAATTTTCAGGAGTTTAAATTAGTTGTATATATATTAATGTTAATCTTTTAAGTGATTTTAATTTTCCTTTTTTTTATAATTTTCCGCGAAAATAATATTTATAACCTTTTAAGCGGAATCATTATGAATGTGTGCCAATATTTAATAGCGTCTTGTATAGATTGTCTAAATTATTTTATCCCAGCACCGGTACAACTTTCATCAAATCTAACTATAGAACGAATAGATTCTGTGGCAGTTTGTATACTTAGAGAGGCCTCCATAACAGAAATTTATGATGTCGAAAGTATGTATTTGAAAGCTTCTATAAGTACAGATAGTCTTGATAAAGAAATAGATTCTTCTGAAACTACAGCAAACCCTATTGAAGAATCTAGATTCGTTGAATCTCCTATGATGTTAGAAAAACATGAAAGTTTTTCGATAGTCGATAGGACTGATTCTAAGCAGATATTGCAGAATGAGCATCTAGCTAATAAAAGCTTACTAAAAAAAAGAAAAGAAAAGGGTCAACTTCTTCCAAAAGCTCATCTTTTGTCTAGCACTATTCCATCAGTTGTTGCAAGTCAAATTACTTCTTTACACATTGAAAGAGTTTGCCGTCGTTCATGTGGTTCGCCTATATCTAATACTTTTGATTTTATCAGTCTTGAACAAAGGGGGTTAGATCTAGAAAATAACACGGCTTTCTATCCTGTTATTAATCATCCGTACTATTCATACACGGTTTTTGAGCCTAGGGCTATGGCGTTATATCATCAGCAATAGAACTATCCGGTATTGTTTCAGATTCATTTTTTTCAAGGACGTCTAGTATGCATAGTTCTTCACTTTCATTTTCTCTAATCATAAGGGAAAATAATAATGAAAAGATTAACAAAAATCCCATGCAATTTAAGGTGCTGACTATTGCAGTTTCTGCAAATCTCTTACATAGCAGGCCTGCGCATGCTGGCCCAAAGCTTGTAAAACACCACGCACAGCCCATTAATAATCCAGAAACAGTACTTGGGCTGTCAGGGACAATTTTGTTGCCCCATGAGACTATTATTGGATTGATACTCTGAAAGAATGCTCCAAGAGAAAATAGAAGTATGATCAATATAGGTATTGATAAGGTTGATGTATTTAATAGAACATAAAATAAACAGAATGTTCCCACGATAAAAAAGGGGAGAATTTTTTTCTGACCATACTTGTCGCATAAAAAACCCACAAAAGGTAGAGCTATTGCTGAGCCTAGAATAAAGCTTAAGTGAGCGCCTCCCATGATGAGCCATGTATTTGAGGTTTTTGCTATCATAAGGTCTGGTAATAAGAATATGAAAGCAGCCCCAACTAAGTAACATGAAAGTTGGGTGAAATAAAGCAGAGATAATCTTTTCCAGTTTGTTTTAAAAGGTGCCAGAAAGTTGTTTTTATTAAATGTTCCAGAGATTGAGCAAGTTTCAGGAAATTTATGAATTGCTACAACCAGGAGTGTAAGGATAACTGGAATAAATAAAATTAGTGCATGTCCATTAAAAGAGTGAAACAATTTTGTAAATGTAATTTGAGAAATTCCAAGTCCTAATGCTCCGCCTGAAGAGAAAAAAAGAATGCATTTACCCTTGTGATCTTTTGAGAAGCTTCCACAATAGCCTACTCCGGCAGGATGAAAAGCTCCAGATCCCATCATTAATAATAATAGAAGTATAAAACAGGATTGAAAACTTGTGGTGAAAGTTATCCATAATATAAATGATGATAAAATAAGTCCCAGGAGCAGGATTTTCTTTCTGTATCCTTTATCTGAAAAATATCCAAAGCCTAGTTGCAGAATTTCTCCAAAAAAACCACTTATACCAGCTATCAAGCCAGCTTTAGCGAGGTCTATCTGAGCCAAGGTTTTATATATGGGCCAGATTCCTGTAAAGAAATCCATGACCATATGTGCAAACCATATAACAATTAAGCTTTTACCGAAGGATGATCTAAATAATAATCGCAACATGATATCAACCTTACTTAGGTTGCTTTATTTTTTATGCTAACTAAATAAAATTAAAAAGTCTCCACAATTATTTAGTTTTAATTTATTTGAAAAATAAACGAGGCTTTAATATATAAAAGATAGTTGTTAGTAAAAAAATATAGGTTCATACATGTTTTTTAAGAAGAATATTGGCAAGATTTCAATTATTGTATCAGCATTTTTATTTTTGCTGGTGAGCTCGAAGTTTTTATTGGCAACCGATGCAGATTCCCCAGGATTTCAGGATGGTTTACGTGTAGATTGCACAGGACTTAATGGTGATGAGCAGCAGTTTGCTTATGGACTTACTTCTGAAAATAGGATGTTATTCTGTAAAAAATTCACACCTATGCAAAGAGCCGCGGCTATGCAGTTAACCTCACAGCCAGACCCAACAGGAGCTCTTATTAGTCCAGATCAATCTGTGGTTAAGGTTGCTGAAGCTAATAATCTTACCCCTTCAACTAAAAATCCTGCAGGATGCAAGACCAACAATTGAGGAATCTATGAAATTAACATTATTATTTCTTGCCAGTATCTTGTTAACATCGGTAAGAGCAGATTATCTGTCTAGAGATGCTGTTTTTAGTATGACTCCCGAACAGATGGTATTTGCTTCGAAACTAAATGACTCCAATAGAAGAGTTTATTGTCATAAATTTTCCGTGAAGGAAAGACAAGAGGCGATCGAGCAGTGGAAACTGAAAATGGATGATTCTTTCGAGGATCAAGCTCTAGCATTTACCCCTAATGATTCTGTTAGGTTCATAGAGGAAAAAATCTCTCCATCGGAGGATGATTTTCTCACGGACCAAAGCAGGTTGCGTTAGTACAGATCTATTATTATAGCCCGTAGTTAGCTTGCATCGTATTGATCTAAAGAATATATTGGTATGATCTTCTTGAAAGATCATACAATAGAATCTGGTGGGTTAAAGTCTATGATAAAAATGAATGGGGCTCTTTGTTGGATGGAGTTTGAAAAGCTCCAAAAATATCCGCAAGTTAAACACGCTATTTTTTTGAAGCCTTCCGATACAGCTCTTCTTGATGACACTCAGAGATTTCTATCTAAAGTGATTACTATTATGGGCTTTAGTACATGTGACACCCCAAAAATGAATCATGGTAATGTTGTTTTAGATCTCAGTGAGAGCCTCAATGGAGCATATTGCGATGGTATATACACAGATAAATATGGAAAGGCGTTGAGGATAACTCATGCAGACTGTCAGGCTGCAATTTTTTTTGATCCTCGAAAAAACATAATCGCAAATGTTCACTGTGGTTGGCGGGGTAACGTTCAAAATATATACAAAAATACAATTCTTCAATTGAACCGAAGGTATGGAAGCATGCCTGCGGATCTGATTGTTTGTATTTCTCCAAGTTTGGGTCCAGAAAATGCCGAATTTGTTAATTACAAACATGAACTTCCTGAATATATGTGGGAATTTCAAAAAAAAACGAACTACTTTGATTTATGGGAAATTAGTAAGTACCAATTAGAGAGTTCTGGAGTTTTGTCTGAAAATATTGAAATTGCTTCAATTTGTACATTTGATAACCCAGACCAATTTTTTTCATATAGACGAGATAAGACAAAATATAGAAATAGTACCATTGTGGGATTAAAGGAGACACCATGAGCAGTTCAGTGTGGCTATCCCCCATCTCTTCAGAAATAGTTTCATCTTCTGGGGTGATATTTGAAGATCTTTGTGCAGTATCAGGACAAGTTGTTTGGACGGAGTGCCGTCCATTGTCTAAAGGTAAATATGCTTTAGCTGCATGCTCCTCATCAAATGACGCAAAGACTTTGCTTGATAATTTGAGTATTAAAAGTAGAGTCCATGAGTATGGCGGAGGTTCTATCAGTGGCTATGATACTTCCCTATACTTTGTTAATGATACGGAAAAAGCAATCTGCCGTTTGGATATACAAACAGGTACTTATCAAATTTTATATAAAAACTCAAATATCAGGTTTTCAGAGATTTGTGTACATCCCTCGTTAAGGGGAGCCTATTTTGTAGGAGAAGATATCTCAGATCCTGCAAAAGTTTTAAATGGAGTCTATTTTTTAGATTTTATGCATTCAACTATAAAAGCTATTCATAGTGCCCATGATTTCTACTCTTCATTGAAAATATCTAAGGATGGGACAAATTTAGCATTTGTCTGTTGGGATTTTCCTTATATGCAATGGGATCGAAGCTCTGTTTATTTACTGCGGATAAAAGATGATTTTACTTTGGAAGCAGATCTAAAAATTGCGGGCACTGGAAATGAATCGGCCTTTCAACCAGAATTTTCTAGGGATGGTCGTCTTTATTTCATAACTGATAAGCTAGGGTATTGGAATTTATACCGGTATGATAAAGGCCAGATCTCCCTTGTTTATGAATGTCATGGTGATATTGGTCAGCCTCAGTGGAAATTGGGGCGAAATTTTTTTCTTGAGGTGTTTTATAAGAATGAGAGTGGAATTATATGTAGTCTGACCGAAAATGCTGCCGATAGGTTGATTTTCATAAATGCTGTATCAGGCCTGGTAAAAGATTTTGACCTTCCATTTACATCCATAACCCATCTTACTTTTTTAGATGAAAATACCATTTGTTTTTTTGCCGCATCTCCGACACAGCCTAAATCGATAGTTCTTTTTAATTTAAAAACAGAGAGTTACGATATTTTAAAAAGTAGTTACCAGAATTTATTTTCTGATGAATGGATATCCAGTCCACAACAAGTGTCATTTCCTAGTGGTAATAAAAGTGAATTGGCCCATGCATTTTATTATCCTCCTAAAAATCCACAATATAAGGATGTTGATCCATGCGCTATGATTATACGCTCCCATGGAGGACCAACAGGACACAATCCGCCCGTTTATAATCCGGAAATTCAGTTTTGGACTTCTCGAGGTTTTGCTTACCTGGATGTCAATTATTCAGGTAGCTCTGGATTTGGGAGGAAATATCGAAGTAGGTTGAATGGAAAATGGGGTGATTTAGATGTAAAAGACTGTGTTTTAGCGGCTAATTATATTCTTAATAAAGGATTAGTAAGGTCGGGGAAAGTATTTATTAAAGGAAGCAGTTCGGGGGGGCTTACAGCTTTGATGGCTGCCATAGAATCCCCAGTTTTTACAGCATGTACGAGTTATTATGGTGTTGTTGATTTAGAGCTTCTTGTTCATGATACTCATAAATTTGAGCTTCATTATTTAGATGTCCTTATCGGCAAGTATCCTCTCGATAAGAATTTATACATACAAAGGTCTCCAATACACAATGTTCATAAGATCATGAGACCTGTTCTACTATTCCAAGGGAGAGATGATAGAGTGGTTTTACCTTCTCAGGCTGAAAATATTTTTCTAAAATTAAAAGAAAAGCAAATTCGGGCAGAATTGATTTTATTTGATGGAGAAGGTCATGGTTTTAGAAAAAAAGAGACTATTGAATTTTGCCTCGAAAAAGAATTGGAATTCTACTCTTCATTTTTAACCTGAAAATCTTTGTAAAAGCTGGTGTAGGGTTCTTTTTTGTAAGATTTTCTTAGCTCCAAGGTAAAACCACATCCTTTTAGTATTTTGGGGTGTCCGAATAACTCGACGATAGGCCATCTTCTACATATTGCCGGACGTAGTAAGTAATTATTGCAGCTTCCATTTTGCTGTAAATGCTTACATCCTAGTACTAAAATTTTATTTCCTTGGGTATCTTCAGGGCTTTTTTTGCGTACAAAAAAGCCATTAATTTGTGTTTGCCAGAAAAAATAAAGTTTAAAGAGCAGTCCTTTTCGTTCTGGTAATAAAATATAATAACAACAATTTCCCCTTCTCTTGCAATGCCCTCCTTTTTTTATTGGAGTTTTTATGAGAATTTTCGCTGCTTTTTGAACAAATTGGTCAAGTAATATGAATGGAAGCATGAAAATTTTACAAATTATTTGTATTGGATAAGGAATTATAGTTTTGGGAATTCCCTCTCTAGGAAGAGGAGGAGGTGAGGTTCGCTCTTCGGCAAGATGAAGAATGTTCATTAAATATTCTTGCTGTGCATTGTCTTCTTTCATGAACGGTATCTCCCTCTTTTTGAAGTTTATTTTTTAATTATTAGATTTTATATCTTTGCTTTTTTAGGATTGTATATCTAGTGAAAATGTGAATAAAATCTATCATCTTACCTGAAGTATATAGGGGAAAATATGAGAAATCATGGTTTAAAAAAAATAGCTTATTGCCTTGTTACAAGCGTTATTTCCTTTTCAGTTTTTGCATCTGAAAGATTAGGACAAGAAGAACATCAACTATTAGACAGGTTAAGGAAAGAAACACCAACAATTTCTTACAGTGGTCCTCTTGCTGTTGCTAACTTAAATCTTAATCATAAGGGCAGTGTTATTATCGCAGAGCCTGGAGAAAAAGTTTTTGGTATGTTGCATTTCGAATACGACACAGAGGATCTAGAGGCGGAGTCTTTAAATCAAATAATAATAGGTTTCTCAGATTCCGGACCGCAGAAATGTATATTTAATGAATTTGGATATCGATGCAGTGAAGGTATAGCATCGTTCTATCTTCAAGTGCCAGAAAGCCCAGGTATTTATGAAGTTCAATGCAAGTTTGAACAGGCGGATTCCCCAAATAATGCAATTGATAAATGGGATGAAGAAAGTTTAAATAGTACGATGACTATAGGGAAAATTATAGTCCGAGAGTAGCATATTAATTTCAAAGGGGCTCTTCTTACAAGTAAGGGCTCTCTATTTAGAGGTATATGAAAAATTCAATAGTATTTAAATCGTTTATGGCTGTCATCATCGCAAGTTTAAATATGACAGCGCTCCGTGCAAATGTTGAGCGACTTGATCCTCAATCCGTAGTTGTTATAGGCAGTGGGGTGGGCGCTCTTACAACTTCGATATTTTTGGCTCGTTCTGGACTTAGGCCCATTATCATATCTGGCAAAAATGTTGGAGGCGCCCTAACACAATCTTCAATGATTCAAAATTGGCCAGGAGAATATGAAATTAGTGGTGTAGATCTAACAAAAAAAATGCAAGATCAAGCTATAAAGAATGGGGTCGAATTTAGGGAGTTAGAGGTTGTAAATGTCGATTTTTCTAAAAGACCATTCTCTATTAAAACAGAAGAATTATATGACAAAAATAAAACAAATGAGTTTCTTGTTGATTATTGTGTTATAGCCACTGGAAGTGAACCTAATAAATTGGAAGTCAAGGGTGAGTCAGAGTATTGGACTAAAGGTGTCTACAGCTGTGCTGTCTGTGATGGAGCTCTTTATAGAGGGAAGACCGTTGCGGTTGTAGGTGGAGGAGATTCTGCAATTCTAGATGCTCAATATCTGAGTCAGATAGCTAAAAAAGTTTATGTTATTGTCAGAAAAAGCGATTTGAAAGCTAATGAGAAAAAGAGAGCACAAAATCTTTTTTCTCAAAATAACGTAGAATTTTTATTCGAAACTCAGGTTAAAGAGATTAAGGGAAATCAAGATTTTGTTACTAACATCGTTCTTGAAAAGAAATCTTCTTTCTCAATCCTAGATGTTGATGCCGTCTTTTTGGCAATAGGTTCTAAGCCCAATACTGAGCTCTTCGAGTATAAAGTGCCGTTAGATAACAATGGATATATAGTGAAGGATCAAAATGGAAAAACATCTATAGATGGTGTGTATGCAGTTGGCGATGTTGCCGATCCTTTTATCAAGCAAGCAATAACGGCTTCAGGAGATGGAGCAAGAGCTGCAATAGCCTTAAGTGAATCACTTTTTCAAAAAAAGAACGCTGTACAAAAAGATGCACCTCATACTGTTACTAAGTCATCTTTAGACATGAAAAAAGAAAAAAATGTAAAAACTAATTCAGATTTTTGCGATCAGGTCGTTTATATTAAGGACTATAATCAATTTCTACAGGAAATCAACAACAGCAAAATTCCTATTGTTGTTGACTTCTATGCTTCATGGTGTGGCCCTTGCAGACATTTAAGCCCTAAATTAGATTCATATGCAAAGCAGTTAAAGGGTAAAGTGAAAATTCTAAAGGTAGATGTTCAACAAAACTCTCAGCTTGCGGATCGATATAAAATTCGTTCTATGCCAACTTTAATCGTCCTTACTAAAGAAGGTAAAGAAGAGGAAAGATGGTTGGGGGTGGGTGAAATAGTTCAATACCTTGAATCATTAAGATAAAATGCTGCAAAAAACATCGGTTCGTTAAGATAGAATGGCCGATGTTTTTTGATTTTTAGTATTAGGTGTGAATTTATAAATTCATAAAACTTCATAGACAAAACGCATCAAAAAACTCCCCCTGAAAAATAAAAAAAATAAAAAGATTTGCGAATAAATCACGTGTTTTTGTATGGTTATTGCTTCCTAA
>VGMB01000023.1 GCA_016866585.1 Chlamydiota bacterium | reverse complement strand
GTTTTACATTGAAAAAGAAACCTTAACGTGGAAAAAATATTTAGACACAATACTACCACCTGCCAGCTCTTGTAAAAAATCCATCGAGGCAATTGGAACTGTCGGGAGAGCTAAAGACTTACTAAATGCTATCAAAAAAATTGCTGATATTATTCAACAAGAAGATATTCGTGAGATAATCCAATGCTTATATCCGGATGCCCCTCACGTACCGATCAAAAAAAACACCCTTCCAGAAAAAAAAGAGCTCATTTGCACCAATATCGCAGAAAATTATCAAGAAATATCTCCGCATAAAAACTTACTAGACAAGCACCTAATAGAAATAAAACATAATGACGATAAAGTTTTAGTTTTGGATCTATGTAGATTGATGCTGCAACAAGAAAATAATGAAAGCCAAAATCTTTGGGATGAATTCCCTCTAAGCATTCTGCACGAGATTCATCAAGCGATGAGCTGCCTATCCGAAATCATACAAGAAGAGGTTCAGCTCCTACATCATGAACTAGACTTTTCTGTATGGAGAACAGAGCATTTCAAAGAATATCTAAAACAAAAACGTAAGGAAGAAAAAGAACAAAAAAAATATGTTCAACCCTATACAGAATATCTAGAAAAAGTAGAAAAAGCCCTCTTCAAAGAATTCTGGACAGTATGCAGGCCTTACTTTATTAACGTGATCATCCAGGGGAAAGAAAAAACGATCTCCGAAGAATATGTAAAACTAACCCCTTACATAGATAGACTATTAAAAATCAAAGAAGAAAAAATAACGAACAAATCCTTCTTTAAAACCTTAGAAATTGCATTTAAAAAACTACCCCCCACTCAGTCTCTTAAGGAGATTAAACAAATGCAATCATTTGCGGAGATGACATCTCCTTTATGGGGGAAATATCGTCTACTAAGGAATACATCTGGTGAACAGCAGCTTAAGCACCTTGCTGGCGCGTTTTACCCTTTATCTGGGTATGGGTATGGTAGATCTCAGGCATTTCGTCAAGCTGCAGCACAAGGCTCTGTATTTAAGTTAGTGGTGGCTTACGAAGCCATGCGCCAGAGGTATTACTACTTAAATGAAAACAGCCTAAATCTTTCTCTAATTAACCCCCTCACTTTAGTGGATCAGTTACGGTTTGATAAAATCAATACAACACAACAAATCCTCGGATATACTTTAGAAGGAGACTCCATAAAACGCTTCTTCAAGGGGGGAATGCTTCCAAGAAGCCATGCTAATATCGGAAAAATAGATGTAAGAGGCGCTCTTGAGCAGTCAAGCAACCTTTATTTTTCTTATCTTGCATCGGAACATATTGAGAGCCCAGAGCTTCTAGAACAAGCCGCTAAAAACTTTGGATACGGGGCAAAAACAGGCATAGAATTACCCGGAGAAATTTCGGGAAATATTCCCAAAGATCTATCTGACAATAAAACTGGCCTATATTCATTTGCCATCGGGCAGCACTCTCTTGTAGTAACGCCCATACAATCATGCGTTATGCTTTCAACAATCGCCAATAAAGGAAAAGTACTTAAACCTAAAATTGTTCAACTTACAGCAGGTAAAAAACAAATATCTGATCCATTTTCTGAGATACACGAAGGGTTCCCCTTCCAAGAACAATTAGCTTTGGTTGGTATTCAATTTCCCTTATTTACGGAAGCCGTAGCAAATAAGCAAGCAGATGAGGTCAGATGGCGTCCTACTGAGGTAAAAAGAGAGCTCTTTTTGCCGACAGAAATACGTTCGATGCTTTTAGAAGGGATGCAAAGAGTAATCAACGGATCCAAAGGTACTGCAAGACCCAACGTAATAAAAGCATTATCCTCTAATCCAAAAATTTTCAAAGACTACATAGATTTAAGATACCAACTTGTTGGGAAAACCGGAACAGCAGAAACTCTATACAAACAATGGATAGATTCAGAATCAAAAGCTGAGATTAGTAACAACATATGGTTTGGTGGAATCAGCTTTGAAAAAGATCCGGAAGGAAATACGGACTGGGACAAGCCTGAGCTGGCAGTATCCGTATACCTAAAGTTTAGCGATACCGGGGGAAAGGAAGCGGCTCCTCTTGCTGCACAAATAGTTGCAAAATGGAGAGAAATTTGCGCAAAACACGGAAAACATTCCCACATTAATAAAAAAGAAGTTGAGGGAACTAAAGAATCTGTTGAAAATATTGAATGGTAGATTGCAGACCTTCAATAAAGTTAATTCTTGGCTGCCAATGTAAAACTTCTTTAGCTCTTGATATATCAGGCTTTCGAACTTTAGGATCATCAAGTGGTAGATCTTTGTAAATAAGCACCGAGGAGCTATTTGTTTTTCTCAATATAATCTCTGCAATTTCCTTTACAGAAAATTCTTGAGGGTTACCCAGGTTAACAGGACCGATAAAGCTAGTGTCGGACTCCATTAAAGCTACAAGACCAAGGATCATATCATCAACATAACAAAAAGAACGAGTTTGGGAGCCATCTCCATAGATTGTTATAGGCTTAGCGCGTAATGATTGTACTATAAAATTTGAAACGACCCTACCATCTTCTTCAAGCATATGGGGGCCATAAGTATTAAAAATTCTAGCTATCTTAATCTTTACTCCAAATGTTCTATGGAAATCAAAAAATAAGGTCTCCGCGCATCTTTTCCCTTCATCATAGCATGAGCGTATACCTACAGGATTGACATTACCCCAATAATCCTCAGTTTGAGGATGAATCAAAGGGTCGCCATATACCTCGCTTGTTGAGGCTTGTAAAACTGGGATATCATACTTTTTTGCCAGCTCTAATGCATGGAGAGCTCCAAAAAAACTTGTTTTCATCGTATAGATGGGATCTTCCTGATAATGAACAGGAGACGCAGGACAAGCCAAATTAAAAATAGCATCAACACAAAAGTCATAAGGAGAACATACATCAAAAGCATGAAAAGAAAATTTTGGATTAGCTAGCAAAGGCTCAATATTTTGTCTTCGTCCTGTATACAAATTATCAATACACACAACGTGGCATCCCAAATTAAGTAGATATGCACACAGATGGGAACCGACAAATCCGGCTCCCCCAGTAACTAAAATTTTATGACCTGCAGATATCTTCATGACAATTAGGACTCCACTAGTACGAAGGATAAGCAGTCTTTATTTTTTGATTCTTTCCATTTTAATAAGTTTTGAAAATCTTGTATTGAGTTATTAAAATCACAAGATATCAAACAAACATCAGACAAAGATTGATATATAACAGATTCTATTGAGCTGGCTTCAGATAAGGTATGAATAATAATAAAATCGTATATTTCTTTTTGCTCATCAAGAAATGCTTTAAACTTATGTTGTGAAATGCACTCAACAAAAAATCTTCCTGTTTTACCCATACTGATGAAATCAGCGTCTTCCGTTTTTTTGATCTCTGGACGTTCTATGACACCTGTCAAAAATGCATAGAGTCCTATATTTGATTCTGCACCCATTTCATTTTTTGTTGTATCTATTACTAGAACGTTTGCCCCTTTTTGAGTTAACACACTTGCTAGATTAACAGAAAAATTAACATGCGCATTACCCAAAATACTTGCAACGATGCCACTATTACTTTTTTTGTTATCGAAGATAAAATGAGCAAACTTTCTTAAAGAATTAAAATCTTTTTGATTAAGATTGTCTAATGGTTGTGCTGCAGACATGGAGACTTTTGAAAAAGACGGAATTTCCATATATTCTAATAACTCTTCAGACACTGGATTTCCTTGAGAGATTCTTTTTACAAAATGGAAAAAATATAAGGATAAAAACGATAAAAAGGCAATTAATGTAGGATAGATAAAGAGGCCTTTGTCTTGTGAAAATAAAGCGTATGTTGGTGTATCAAGGACACTATAATCGGAAAACTTCATGTTTTTATCTATGATTTTAGACTCTTCCATTTTCGCTAAATTTTCAATTATTCCTGAATAAATCTCTTTTTTTAATAAGAGCATATTTTCAGATTTCCACTTTTTAGGAAGAGAATTACTCATTTTATTTCTTATATCTGAAAGACGCTCTTCAATAAGTTTCTTTTCATTATTCAAAATATTAACAGACACTTTTTGAAGCGAATCAATTTTATCTTCTATTAACTTCGCTTTAATTTTTTGAGCACCGATCATTTGTGCAATGTGATTTCCAAGGAATTGTTTTTGATATAGTAAAGAATCTTTAATTCTTTCTGACTCCTTTATACTTCTATTTGACTCATCACGAAGCTCAAAAGCTAATTGACTGGCCTTTTGAATCATATTCTGGCTTACAGGATCTGTAAGAAGATTACTCAAAGAGCTTACTTCAACATCAGAATTATAAATTTGATCTTTGACATAAGTAAGCTGTTTAATATTTAAAATGACGGAATCTAACTCATGATTATAATCTATGTATAGACGTTGGACTGTCTCAGGATTTATTCCTGCAAGCTCTGATTCAGGGGTATATTCTTGAAAACTTTTCTTAAGGAGATCATCTTTTTTGGCCTCAGCAAGTAAAATGATATCTCTCAAAACTTCCTGAAATCTAGACTTTTTCTCTTGAAGTTGATGTATTAAAGAAATCTTCTCTTCCTCTTCTACAAGACTTATTTGCTTCTCTAAATCAGTTATTTGATCAACGTACTTATTTATTAACTTAGAGGACTTGGATCTAGTACTTTTCCTAAATTGATCAATATTTCCCTTAGAAATAATATTAAGGATAGACTCAGATTCATTCTTCAATTCTATCATCTTGTCAAGGTCATTAGATACCGTTGAAAACGTTTGAGCCAAGAATTCAGACTTATACTTTGCTTTTTCACTAAGATCGCAAGACATATATGTTTCAATAGAAGCATCGATGGGTATAATAAACTCGTTTACGTTTTTTTCTTTGCGTTTGTTATCTTTTATTTTCTCATAAAGTTCATCATCATCAAGCACTTCATCCTTTACTTTAGACTGTTTACCTGATTTCAACCTAGAGATGTCAAGATTTACATCATAGAGCCTTGAGTTATATTCTTCATTTGGCTTATCAAACATCATTAGCTGCTGATGCATGCCTAAAAAACCATCATTTTCGAGGTTGTTTTGAAGATAGTCTGCATGCTCATCTAAAAAATCTGCATAATTTTTTTCTACAAGGCTTTTTCTTTTTCCTAAAAATTGAGACTGTTGATCACAAATCTTACCATTCTCTTCTTTCAAAAAATCTATGTATTTTTTAAGAACAACGTTTAAAAACCTTTGTGGCATCTCTTGAGATATAGCCTGAAATTTTAGTATCAGGACATCAGTTTCTTCTTTATCCCCTTTTACTAAGAAGTTTTTTTTCGCACTTTCAAGAACCTTGTACATGGGGAGAACATAAACATCGAAGTTCTTATTGAAGGAAACATTTTGAGGAATCTTGTCCAATGTAAAAACCAGATCATTTAAGACCACTTGTTCTGAAATTTTACCCTTAATTTCACTTTTTTGCTCAGTATCAACAATAATAAATTCTGCGTTATTAAGAATGCGCAAGGTCATTTTTTTTGTCGTATAATTTTTATACACAACATCAGAAAAAACAAATTCTTTATCTTCAATATTTTTAGAAGGTTTTTTAGGAAAAACACTTGTAGATATATTTGCAATTTTCCTTTCGAACCATCCTTTTTGTCTAACTTCAATTTGCCCCCCCGTTTCTGAGATAACTTGGCGAAGAAAATCTTGAGATTTTAAACAAGAAACGACTGAGTTTTGGAAGTTAACAAAGGGAATGGCACTTAAAAAACTTCTCAATTGTGGAGGAGCTTCACTAGCTGAAGCTTTTTTAAGCTTGGCTTCTGATTCATATTTAACTGGTGATGCAGAAAACAATACGAATGTGCTCAAAAAAACTACAGAGGACATTGTTATATAAAATGTCCTTTTCTTCTTATAAAGGGTCTTAAAATCTGTTAATGAGAAAAAGACTTGATCATTTTTTCTACCCAACATGAAGTCCTCACATAAATTTAGCTATATTTTAAACGTGCGGAATATATCAATAATAGATCAAACCAACAAGTTATTTTTAAACCACAACAACTTAAGGAGCATTAACTCCAATTTGTTTCACCCCTTTTGTAGCTAAATCTATTCCTATTAATGTTGGCAACACTTGTTCTACAAAACGATTCCACTCTGTAAGAGGTTTTGCCGCAACATACACAATATCCCCTGGGATAAGAAGCATACTGTCATTAGGCAGTTGAATTACATGCTGCCAATTCAATGTGTATATTTTTGGATGAAGAACATTTCCTCTAATAACCTGAATGTAAGACTTATCCCCCGTATAAGGAATTCCACCTGCCTCAGCCAACGCCTTTCTAAGCGTCATAAATCCGTTAGGTACGTCTACAACGCGTTCTTTGCCCACTTCACCAAGTACCATAATAGTAGAGTCCGAGGAGTCTGCGATATACACCTTGTCCCCGCCTCTCATGACAATATTTTGAGTCATATCACCACTTTTCATAAGCTTGTATATGTCAACAGGAACGATTTCATTTTCTCTTACAACATAGCTCTTAAAATAATTTGCATTAGGAGGCACTTTAGCCATAGCCAATGTTTCAAAGAGCCTGATGCGTCCATCGACAGGTATAGTAGGAATCGACACCATACCTGCGAGCTCGACTTTTCTTTCTATTCTGTCTTTGAAAGACAAAAAAACTTGAATGTCTTTGATTTGGCGTTGATATTCATCTTGTATCTTAATTCTACCCTCTTCTAGGGTCAATCCTTGTACTTCTATAGGATCAAGATCAGGGAGAATAATTGTTCCATCTACAACTTTAAAACCAACAACATTACTTAATTGCGATAGGGCTGCTACAAGATCATTTCTTACTGGATGAAACAAAGTGACTTGTAAAACATCTCCATCGTGAATGATATCTGTGTATGTTTCTAAAAAATCTTCAGACAATTCTTCATAAGATATTCCCTGCATTTCAAGAATAGAAAACTTACCCTGGCGAATTTTATATGAATCCATCACAAACTCATCTGCACCTAAAGCATCTTTTCCGCGGTATGGTGGGTTAGAACAGCTAAAGAAAAAAACGCTCATAACAAAAAAAATTACCATGAAAAAAAACTTTTTAAAGTAGCGTATATTGATAAATTTGCTAGAATTCATATAAGAAAGCTCAATAAGTGTAATAATCAATCGTCATGAATAATAATCTGCAAAACTCATTTTCATCGAGAAAGAAAATTTTCATAACCGGAATAGCTGGATTTATCGGGTTTCACCTTGCTCTGAAATTAAAAGAGCGTGGCGATATTGTTGAGGGATGCGATAATTTCAATTCTTACTATGAACCAGAACTAAAAAAAGCTAGAGCTTCTATTCTTAAAAATGCTGGGATCGATGTTCATAACGTTGATATACGAAACAAAGTAGAAATAGAGAAAATATTTAAAAACTCCAACTTCACCCATATAACACATTTAGCAGCCCAAGCGGGTGTAAGGTACTGTATTACACATCCACAAGCTTACGTGGACAGCAACCTGGACGGATTTGTTCAAATGCTAGAGATATCTAGACAATTTGGAGCTCTTCCGTTCATATATGCATCCTCATCTTCCGTATATGGCCTTAATAAAAAAATACCTTTTTCGGAAACAGATGCTACAGAGCACCCCTCCAATTTTTATGGCGCTACCAAAAAAAGCAACGAATTAATTGCTAGATCATATCACAACCTCTATAAAATTCCTGTAACTGGTCTTCGCTTTTTCACTGTTTATGGCCCATGGGGCAGACCTGACATGGCATACTTTAACTTCACAAAGCTTATGTTAGAATCTAATCCCGTACCTCTTTTTGCTGAAGGAAAAATGTTAAGAGACTTTACATACATTGACGACATCATACAAGGGACTATCGCAGCGATCGATAAATCTTATCCTGACGAAATATTCAACTTGGGCAATAATCAACCTCAATCTGTCCTAGAGCTTGTATCTGCAATCGAAGAAGCAACGGGGGCAAAAGCTACATTCAACCATTTCCCTGCGCAGCCTGGCGAAGTTAAAACCACTTATGCAGATATATCTAAAGCACAAAAGCTTCTTTCATTCGAACCTAAAACTTCCTTAAAAGAAGGAATCGAAAAATTCACTCTATGGTATTCAGACTTCTATAAGTAGATGTCTAAACTTCTTGATTTTTCCAAAAAAAGACTGTAAATAATAAATTTACTCTTTTTTTTCTAATTGAGGATCACTTTGAAATTACGTTATTACATGATAACAATGGCTGGCATATTTTTATTTTCTCAAGCAAGTGCAAGTACATTAAAAAATAAAACGTTTGATAACCCAGATTTATTGTCATTTGGGGTAGGGATATTCAATATTATAAAAGATCCTACTCATGTTCTTTTTCAGTTTGAGTATAAAAGGACTTTTTCTAATTTCAAAAAAGCAAGGCCTATATTTGGTGCATTTACAACAGAACAACTAAGCACCTATTTTTATACGGGCGTTGGGTATGATATCTTCTTGTATAAAAGTATAGTTTTTACACCTAGCTTTTGTGCTGGAATATATTTTCCTGGTTGGGGGAAAAAGCTACATTTTCCACTAGAATACAGATCATCGGCCGAGCTAGCCTATGTGCTTAAGAATAAAAGTAGAATAGGGGCGCAGTTTTATCATATTTCAAATGCTTCTATAGGGAAAAAAAATCCAGGTGTTGAAGCCCTTGTAGTAAGCTATTCAATCGCATTGTAGCAAAAGCTCAAAGGCTTTAGGTAAATTGCTTACAATATCGGATGCTAAAATACAAAATGAGGTTTTTTCAAGCGCAGAGATTTCTCCTGCCTTAGAATGAAGATATACCCCTAGGATCGCTGCATCAAGTAATGCTAACTTTTGTGCTAGTAGGGAGCTAATAATACCAGTAAGAACATCTCCGCTGCCAGCTGTTGCCATACCTGGATCTCCAAAAGTCATGATTACGGGGATCTGATCTGGAGAAAAAATAAATGTCGGAGCCCCCTTTAAAACAACTACAACCTTTTTACTTTCCACATATTTTCTTGTGCTAGACAGCAAACACCCATCCATACTTCTTTCATAAGACGATTGTAAAAGAGAGTACATTTCCCCATGATGGGGCGTTAATATAGTTTTTTGTGGCACCGGATCCCCTGGATTATTTGCGATGTAATACAATCCATCTGCATCTATTACACAAGGAATTTTAATATTTGCAACCAAAGCACGTAATTCTTCGAAGATCGCATCATTTCTTCCTAGCCCTGGACCTATAAAACAACTAGAAGCTCTAGACATCTCTAATAAAAACTTGCTTAAACTATACGGCTCTTGAATAACCTCTACAGGCATAGCAGTGAGGGCATCTTCTGGATAGAACAATCTCACAATTCCTGCTCCACTTCGTAGAGCTGCTGATGAAGACAAAACAGCGGCACCTTGCATTAACGTGCTTCCAGCAAAACCTAGAACATACCCTCTTTGATACTTATGCCAACATCTATCAACAGCTGGAAGACGGTTCTTCATACCGTCTTCCATAGCAAGAAGAGCTTGAGCTGAAGCAGTAGAAATATGTTTTTCATCAAGTCCAAACAAGACTCTAACTAAACTACCGACGAAATTCCATCCCTGATTAATAAAAAAACCCCACTTAGGGAGCTCAAGGTATAAGGTTATGCAAGCCTTCACAGCCTCCGTCTCCACAACTCCTGTAGTCCCACATAAACCTGATGGTATATCTATAGAAAGTACAGTTGCATCTGATGAATTAATAATTTGAATAGCTTCTAAAAGAACTTCTTTAGCAGCTCCTTTGAATCCCGTTCCAACTAATCCATCTAGGATCAGATCCTTTTCTTTTATTTCTAAAGAACTCAAAGAGAAAAATTGGATATTTGGGCATGTAGAGAGGAGATTTTGTTTTTGAATTTTACAAAGAGAGGAGCATTCTTGTTCAAGATAAGGGTGAACAATATCTACTAAAATACCTTTAAGAGATAAGATCCTTGCAGTAACAAAAGCATCGCCTCCATTATTTCCTTTACCAGCAAAAACTACAACTCTATCAAATTCAGGATTTGTCTTTAGGAAATCTAAAACATATTTAGCTATCGACTCTCCAGCATTTTCCATGAACTGTAAATCTGAAAAACCTTGAGAAAATGCAATTTTTTCGATCCTAGACATTTCTTCAGAAGTTACGACTTTTAGCAAGGCTTTATCCTCCATTAGAAACGGCAGCTTTAGATCTTAGAGATGCTCTTCCTTTATAGCTCTTTGTAATAAAGACTTAACGGCATCATGGGGGTTCATGTTATCATAGATAATTGCATACACTACCTCAGTTATAGGAAGTGCTATATGAGATTTATTGCCTAGTTGAAGCGCAGAGACACACGTATAAGCCCCTTCCACAACCATACCGACCTTATCCCTAGCTTCCTGAGGAGATAGCCCTTCTGCAAGATAAAAACCGAACATATAATTTCTGGACAACTTAGATAAACATGTCACGCATAGATCCCCTAGTCCAGATAGACCGTTTAATGTTTCTTGTTTACACCCCTTCACAGTGGACAGTTTTCTTATCTCGTGTAGTCCTCGGGTCATAAGAGCTGCTTTTGTATTATCGCCGAATCCCAAGCCATCGGAGATTCCACAAGCTATCGCTATTATATTTTTCATAGCGCCACCAAAAGCGACCCCATTGAGATCTAAATTAGGGTAAACTCTGAAAAAAGAGGTATTAAAGGCATCGCAAATCAAATTCATAAGCTTTGGGTCATATGAAGAGCAAACAACAGATGTAGGAAGTTTTTGGATGACCTCCTCTGCATGACTTGGACCACTTAAGCAACCAATCTTACTTCTGTAAGATTCTCCAAATATTTCTAGAATAACTTCAGGAAGAAGAAGCCCGGAATTTTGCTCTATCCCTTTGGAAGTAATTATAATGGGAGCACCTTTTATTCCGAGTTTATGTACCTGCTCGAAGACAGGTCTGATACCACGAGAAGAAACTGATTCAATTATGATTTCTGCGTCTTTTAAAGCATCTGCTAGATCTGATGTAAATGATACATTATCCGATGCTTCAAAATGAGGCAATTTAGGATGATGCCTATCTACCGATAGTTTTGTTGCAAAGTCAGGTTTTGAGGTCCACAGTTTAACCTTATGACCATTCGATCCTAGCAGGGATGCTAGACAAAACCCCCAAGTACCTGATCCTAAAAAACCTACTCGCATCATAACTCCTTTTATTCATTTATATCAGACTCTGAAGACAATTACAAGGGATACGCATCAATATAATTTTGATTTGGCAAAGGTTTATCCTTCCAGTAGTCGATCATCTCTTGTGAGGGATACCAAAATTCTGAGGCAAGTTCAAATTCTCTGTCAGGCGCAGACAATCCCGATAATTCTTCATATATCTGCTTAAATCTAATTGACAAATCACGAGCAACAGAATGAACACTTTTGTCTCCCTCTGCATTCTTTAAAGCAGAATAACAAGAGCTTCTATCGCATTTTATTATAGAAATAGCATCAGTAAACATGAATAAATCAAAGATATACCTCTCAAATTTCCAAACTTTTTCATTTTTATCTAATAATTTTGTCTTTTTAAGTGCTAAATGCCAAGGGATAGAGGAAATTTTATCTATATTCATCTCTATAAATTTAATTGAAAAAGACATTATTCCTGTATTAGCCAGTGGAAATATTAGTCTGCCGTTGTTATCTAGAGATGTTTTATCAATATCGCTTAAATCTGAATATTCAACGATACGTAATTTATTGTTCACCTTCGCAAAAACGCCTACGGATTCATAAGGATCTTGTCTTTCGATAACTTTCACAGCTATATCTGCCGTTTTAAGGATATGAATTCCTGCTAATTCAAAATCAAATGGGTCTGCAAGAGGATTGTCCACTGGGATCACATTTACATATTCGATACCTGATTTTTTCCATTTTTCAAGAATCGAAGAGTCATGCAAATGAAGTAGTGCCGCTCCA
>VGMB01000022.1 GCA_016866585.1 Chlamydiota bacterium | reverse complement strand
AGAAACCATCCTGTTGCATAAACTGAAGGTCATAGGAAGGAAAACCCCAGTTCTGTCCATCCACAGAATTCATATCGGGAGGACATCCAACACTAAACGCGTTATTAAAATTCTTATAATCATACCAAACATCTGCACTTTCTTTATTAACAAGTATAGGGATATCTCCCAGAAGAAAAATAATACTATCATTTGCTATTTTCTTAATCTCTTTCAATTGCAGATAGCACAGGTATTGTAAAAACACTTGATAGTCAATCTCTTCTTTATTTTCTTTTACAAGAACACTAAACCTCTCCTGAGAAACTTCCGTGTCGTCCTTATTCCATTTATCATGATCTAATCCTTTATATTTAGTTTTTAATGTTTTAAAAACTCCATAAGGTAAAAGCCATGCATTTGAGGCTTCGAAATCTTTATAGCTATCTTGAGCTTGCAACTGTTTGGAAAAACGAGTGTAGTAGGTTTGTAAAAAAGCATCCTTACCTTTTTGTACTTTTTCAAATTGAACTTTTGAAGATGCATTTAATTTATTTAGCTTTTTAATTTCTTTATTGAGTTCAGCATCCTGCCAGACATAAGGAAGCTCGCTGAGAGATAAATATAAAGGGCTTATTGCGCAGGATGAACTTGAATTATACGGACTATAATCGGATCCGAAATCATTAAGAGGCAACAGTTGTATTACATCAAAACCCACGGCCTTGCACCATTCTATCAAAGGAATAAGATCGTAAAACTCTCCTATACCGCAGCTTTTTTTTGAATAAATAGAGCTTAAGCTCAGATTGACACCAATATGTCGACTCGGTTTTATTTTTTTCCACCCTTCTTTAGTTGTACACGAATACAGGTAGTCTTTAACACTGATCGCTGAGGCACTATCATTCAAAGATGAATTTACAACTAAGGTTGGATAAGACAAAGACGAATTTTCTGTTAGATATATATGATTATTTTCTGACCATGCTGACGTGTTTTTGTAATTTCTCGGATCAACAAACCAACTTGAACCATCTGTGAGAACTACACTTTGACCATAAGAAGGCAGTGCATAAATGCCTAAACAATTATCCTGACTGGTGTATTCAATTTGCTGAGTGGAATCCGAATACAATTGCTGCGCACTTATACGAAGAACTAAGGCCAAAAAGAAAACACATCTATTTGTTTTTTTAAGTAAAAACACAAACTACCTCATAGTTTGTTTTAAAAGTTTATGTACGTCTGCAAACCTAAAACCCACGCATTCTGTATCGTGTTGTATCCGTGAGGATTAACGATATATTGCAATGAAGGAGTGAGATTGAAATACCTGTAAAAATTTATTTGGTAATTTATCTCCATGTCTATCTCATAGGTCTGTTTAACAAAAGTCCAATTTTCAAATGAGCTGCTATAAAATGAGCATGAAGCCATCATCGAAAGGACATCCTCACTTCGACTCTTTATTGGCCCATCAAACGCTAAACCGGCGAATGTAAAGAAAGGGAAGACAGATTTTTGTGGCGGTGTATACAAAACCCCCATAAACGGCGTTATGTACCTTGTCGCAGACAACCTACAGACCACCTGATCTGCGAGAAAATATAAGCTGTAATTCCCCTTTGATACACCCCCAAAATGATTTTCAACGTCAGCAAATTGGTAGGCTAAGCCGATCTTATAGTTACCAGGCTTATTCTTAGTATTATCCTCAGACCCGGTCATCAAATCAGCTTCATTCATAAAAAGTACGCCGTAAGGACTGTCAAACGTCCACTTAAAACCATGATATCTATTTGCAAAAGTTTGGTAGTTGGTGGAATATACACCCGTTTTATAAACGAAGTGTCTATTTGGTTTAACGGAAAGGTACCCACCCCATACCCCGTTTGGGTATGTTGCAAATGGAATATTATATACAATCGCAACTGGGGTACCATTAATCGAATTATTAACAAATCTATAATATAATGGGGATGCTAAAAAATCATCGCTTGGTGCAAACCGACCTATTTTTATGTTTATAAGATCATTCTTTATCCACTGACTTAGAGATAATGAATATATTTTCCAAGTCTGACCGCCATACACCTGATTTACACTAAACTGGTTGTTTATCTTAGAGGTTAGATTATGACCTGTTCTAAAAACGAATCCAGTATTTATAGAGAATCCTTTTAGGGGTGTTGTGTTACCAAAATTGTATCCCAACCCTAGAAAATATGAATCACAGTACGCAAAACCGCGACTTTGTCCACCTATGGGATTGGTAACAGCGTCGCTTACGTAGTTTAAAACTGCATATACGCCTGAATCAATTAAAGATTGAGGTCTTTCAATCAAGTTGTAATCGGCTTCCAGCTCTGGGTCAAAAGACGCATCAACTCGTGGAAAGGAAAGTACAGACACTAAACATCCAAATACAACAACCCTTTTTCTATGGATAAAAGCGCATAAAGGATTATTGTTATTTTTTTTTATCATGATCACTCGCAACAATCTATGCAAAGAACTACAGCACTGAAAGGATCGACCCTAATTTCAGCCATGCCGAAGTTAAAGACATCAACTTTTGGCCCTATCCAAATACCATCCTTAAAAACAGAGGAGATCATGTCAGCGTATCTGCCATCAGGAAGTCCCGTTTCGAAAGTATTTACTAGTACATCAGAAGTGTTATTAATAACAACAAAGCCCGTGGTGTACTGCATTCTCTTTGGTATTTGTAGAGTTCTTGCAAAAGCTACCTGATCCCCATTTAACCACTTATGGGTTATTCCCGTGGCATTTTTTGTTTTTTTACGAAACAAAACCATGTTTGCAATAGCATTCCATCGGTGTTGAGCAACCCACTTGCTATCTGGATCAAAACATGTGATTTTTTCATTTTTCCATACACAATCTTTTGGAAAACCATCATCATGTTCGGAGAACTTAAAACTAGACATAATTTTTGGTATACCAAAAGGCCATGCCAACATAAATATATAGCCAATCACATATGCATTGTTTGGCGAGTTTTTATAATTTAGACCATCCGAGACATATCTCTCTGTATCGTGATTATCTAAAACAACAACAGCGCGATTATTAGGAAAACCTACCCATGGTGTTCCTAATGAAAACTCCACAAGTTTTTGCAAGCAGTTGCCGTTTCTTTTAAGAATGGAATCTGATAGTATGATACCGTAGTAAAAGCAGGTTACAAAACCAAGAGAAAAATATTTTTCCATATAGCTTTTTACATCTATACCCTCAGGTGATCCAAGAAAATACTCCTGGTAGATAAAAGGAACAGACCCCGAAGATGTCAATAAATTTTCATATACATACTTAGCATTTGTGATATTAAGATGCTTTGCGGCATCTACTCTAAAACCGTCTATACCTAAAGAAAGCAAAAAATTCACATACTTGCGTAATACATTTTTGACATGCTCTTTTTCATAGTTTAATTTAGGTAAGCCTAAAAGAGTGTAGTGCTCAAGATGCCAAATCCTTTCTAATTTAGTATAATCTTGATTTGAGATGGCAATTTCTTTTCCTTCATGTAACACGAAGTCATCTTTAGTATAAGCATCATTATCACAGTTTATGCAGGGGTAGTTATAAGGTGTAAATGTATGACCGTTTGTTCCCTTCCATTCAATCTCATCTTGATCAGCTGTTGCCATGTGATTACCGACAACATCAACATACACCTTTATACCAAAACTATGAGCCAAGTGTATTAAAGACTTTAGATCTTCACAGCTTCCCCAGTAGTCACTAAGAAAATAGGATACAGGCTGGTAAATAGCCCACCAGGGATCTCCCTTTCTGACAACAAACTCACTAACGGGATAAAGCTTAATAGCATCATACCCATGCTCTGCAAGAAAAGGGATCTCATGAAGAATATCCTTCCATTTCCATCCAAATAAGTTTAAAATGGTTGTCGGCTCTTCCGCTGCTATTCTAATAGTTTTGCTCGATTCCAATTTAGATGACAAAGAATCTGTAAGATTTACAATCAACTTTCCAAGTAGAGCAGGCTCCTTATTATGTTCTATTATCCCGCCCACATCTATTTCAAGAACCTTAAGATTTTGCTGACCTATGATGCTAGCTGTCGTTGGTTTTTTAGTAAGTACACTGATTTCACCAAAAGTATCTCCTACCCCCAAAACAGCAATCAGCACACTATGACCACTAGGCTCCAATTTAGATACAACAGCAACCCCTTGTAGAATGTAATATACTTTAAGGTTCGCTTGCCCTTGTTCTATTACCACTTGCTTATCTGTAAAAGTTAATACTCTGAGAAAATCCGTTATCGAATTCAACTCCGCTACACTAAAATTTTTAAATATAGAAATAGCAAGATCTAAAATATCTTTCATATGAACCTGTCCTAAAATCAACAGATAACCAAGAAACCAGGAATTGTCAAATAAATACTCGAAATACCCTCAATACGAAACAGCATAAATATGCTATGAATTTAGATTTGCATAGCTGGAAGATGATCCCAAATCTTATTTAATTATTTTATCTAGAAACACATGAGATAAGAAGTGCGCTAAGGTTACATCTCTTGAAGTTTTCAACCCAAAAAGTATGTTTCTTAATCGCACTTCTAAAGAGAAAAAAAACTCAATATTAGGCTGCTTTTTTGCATAAAAAAAGGACTCCTTAAGAGTCCTGGATTGGGCGATTTGAGATGATAAGAAACGATCTATAACCCGATAGGTTTAAAATGATGCTTCATGTCTGTAGTTGCTGACTCTCTTGATTTCATGAGCTCCTTTAGTTTACCTATCAAAAGGAAGAGCTCTTGATCATTTAAGCCACTGATCATAGCTAAAAGGTCTGGATTAGACTCTGTAAGGCACGCATCTGCAATCTCTTGATCCTCTTGATGAGCACTGTAGGAAATTACATACTTCCCTGGATTATACAAATCGCAAACAAACCCTTCCACTGAGGGATCTTGAAGCATGCGGTATGATTCTTCGTACTCCTGCAGCTCTTCAGGGTCATTTCTTTGAATCATAGCTTCAATTCCAAGTGAATTCATATCGTGCCATAAAGGATTTTCGGCAGCTTCTATTAACTCTGCTCTTGTTGAAATCTCAAGCACATTTTCAATTTGATCAGCCCACATAATAGATCTAGTCGCCGCTGAAGTAACTTTCCTAGCAATCTCGGGTACAACATTTTCCTTGTCGAATTCTTGTTGATAATAAGATTCTTTAGCAACACTTGAACTAGTAATAATTGAGCTCATACAACCTTTAAATTTAATTTTAAAAACATTATATCATAAATTAAGGTTTTTTTCAAAAATAAACAAATAACAAACTCAATATAAATATTAATTTACTTGCAATTCAACCATCTAATTCTGCATCAATTAATTACTTGGAGGCAATTAACCTTTCCGAATTATGCAAGTATTGACAACTAAAAAATTTCAATACGATAGTTTATCGAACTTACAGCGTATGCAGCATTTTAAAACTTTGAAGAATTGGAGCTAGTCTTCTATAGGCAGATAGTTCTGCCAATTTTCTAAATCGAAACGCCAGCATTCTGTAGGAAGTCCTATAAATCCATATTTTTCCATAGTATGTTCAAGTATCTGTCGATGTTTAATTGCTATTTCAGAACAATTCATGAATGATCGGTGTGCTTTCTCGCTGAAATCATCAAGCGTTGATGATGGCATTAGTAGTTCTTCAGCAAGTATATTCACAAGTGTTACATCTACTACTGTTCCTAGTGTATGCCTTCCCCCCTTTCTAGGATCACTAACATACCTTTCATCAGGCAAGATTTCCCAAAACTTCCATTGCGCACTCATTGGCCTAAACCCGTCCCAAATTTTTAATCCAAGTCCTATAGATCTCAATTCATCCTTCACTTTTTTAAGTTGAAATGCGGCTTCTTTTGTCAAAAGAAAATTTTGAAAATCATACACAACTTGACCTGTGAAATTATTAGAAGAGGCATATACAAGATCTACTTGTATCGGATCGTCTATAGACTTTATATCTACTAATTTAGATTCATCACTTCCGAATCCTTTATTTTTTAGAAATGAATTTAATTTTATGCATTTTCACCACTTTGTTCAAAAAAAAACGAATTAACACATAAATATTTCCTAAACACAATCACTTCAATTCAAAACAAACAACTCAGGCCCAAGAAGGCCATCACAAAAAATCTATCCTTTGTTTTTATCCTTTATGCTAATGTCTTATAAAAATAATCGAAGGAATGTGATGTATGGATCGTATACTTGCCAATCAGCTTCACAATCATGTGGGCAAAAAAGTAATAGTCAAAGGATGGATAAATAACGTTAGATCTCTAGGTAAACTTGATTTTATTATCTTAAGAGATCGCTGTGGATTCATTCAAATTGTCGTAGATGAAAAATCGGAAATGGAAAAGATTTCCCCTCTTCAAGTGGGATCTGTCTTATCAATAGAAGGAGAGGTTGTGAGCAGCTCTTCGGACCTTAAGTATGAAATCATAAAACCTAAAATCCAAGTCATTGTCGACATTTACGAAGCTCCTCCCATAGACTATAACAAACCTAAAATGGCTGCGGACCTGGAGTTCATTTTAGACCATCGTCCAATTTCTCTGCGCAACAGAGAGATCGCGGCTGTTTTTAGGATACAGGCATCTATCGCTCACGCCTACCGTTTATATATGCACGATAATGTACATGCTGTTGAATATTTTGCTCCCAATATCATCGGTGCTTCTTCTGAAGGGGGATCCGAGTTTTTTTCTGTCGACTATTTTGGTCACACAGCCACTCTTGCTCAAAGCAGCCAGCTTTATAAACAAATAATGGTCGGCGTCAATGAACGAGTATTTGCGCTTATGCCCTTTTTTAGAGCGGAAAAATCTAACACAACGCGCCACCTAACTGAAGGCAAGCAATTTGAGTTTGAAATGGGATTTTTCAATCACTGGCATGAAATCTTGGACATTCAAGAAGGGTGTATAAAGTTCATCGTTGAATATCTCCATACCCATAACAAAGCAGATATCGACACCCTTGAAGGATCAATTATTTCAGCTCCAAAAGATGTTCCATTCCCAAGGATCACTTTTGCACAGGCACAGCAGATCTATTTTGAAAGAACGGGCGTTGATGAAAGACACGAACCAGACCTAAGCCCTGCAGCAGAAAGAGAGCTATGTAAATACGCGAAAGAATCCTTCGGCACAGATCTTATCTTCATAATTGACTGGAAAACAGAAAAACGACCATTCTACGCGTACCCTAAACCTGAAAATCCAGAACTCACCAACACCTTCGACTTGCTTTGCGCCGGCACAGAGATTACCTCTGGGGGGCAGCGTAGACACACATACCCTTCCATGCTTGAAGGCCTTCAAAGCAAGGAAATGGATCCTAGAAACTTCGAAGACTATCTCAGTATATTCCGTTACGGCATGCCACCCCACGGTGGATTCGGCATGGGGCTAGAAAGACTTACCATGACCCTTCTTAGGCTAAAAAACATCCGCGAAACATCCCTCTTCCCCTCCGACCCTAAGAGGATTGCAGGACACAGGCTCAAAGCCAAGATCTTCTTTGGCGGAGAAAACATTCGCAATGAGATGATACGCCTTCTCAATGACAGGGACATGGTGTTCAAGCATGTGACACACGAACACACCCCGACTTCTGAAGACTCTGCAAAAGCGCGAGGCACAAATCTTGATGAAGGAATCAAATCTATTATCCTTAAAGGGAAAAAGACCAAGAAAAACTACCAATTCAACATACCCTCCCACCTCAAACTCGATATGAAAGGTGTTGCAGACGCAATTGGCGAGAAGTGCGAATTCGAAGAGCCTTCAGCTATAGAGGAAAGATTTGGACTTATAGTCGGTGGTGTTCCTCCATTTGGATCTTTACTTGGGTTAGACACCTACTTTGACAACCAGATAAAAGAAAAGCAAACCGTAGCGTTTAATTGCGGACTTCCGACTGAATCTATTGTCATGAAATCTAAAGATTTAATTGAACTTGTCGACCCAAAATGGGGCAACTTCACGAAAGAATAGAGAAATTAATGTAGCGGTCAACCGGCCGCTACATTATTTATGAAATGAAAACTCCCCAAGAACCTCTTTAGTCAAGGCAATCAGCGATTGCTGATAAAACGCATCAATCTCCTCAAATGTCGAAGGATTTTCTCCTATCCTCATAGAAACCATGCGACTTTTAATTTCATCAATTCCAGATGATTGCAAATCTTCCAAGACAACAATCCATTCAGGATGGGAAAGCAAAATATTCTCAATACCATTTTCAGAAGAGAACTCTTGAAAAATAAGATCGTAAAGTCCTTTTATATCAGACTCTAAAACAACTAAATCTTTTCGATCATTACTTAAGCCTATATCAACACGAATCTCCCTACCAAGCTGATTTAGTCCGACAAGCAGATCTAAATAAACTAGAGATTGAGAGATCTCATCACTTGCTAAATCAACAAAAAGACCTTCAGCAAACCTTTCAATTTTCCCATGCATCCATTCACTATAGACAAGAGTGCTTGCTATCTGCTGTGGCGCTGTGTCATCATCTATCAAAGATAACCGATATTCTCTTCCTACAGTAATAAGAGACATTTCCATACTTTCTTTACTAGTCAAATCTGTATGATTAACTATATCTAAAAAGATCAATTTGAATTCTGGATCAGATTCTGCAAGCCTCATAAAATTCAGTATAGCATGCGCAAAGCAAACAGCTTCTTCCGAATCAACTGTAACATCTTGAACTAAAAGAAGAGATTCTATCCAATTTCTGAAAGCTAAATTCCTATCTAAATACATAAACCTTGTGATAGGTGCAGCAGTAAGCTTAAATAGATTTCTCATAATCTCTTTGTGCTTATAAGAGCCTTCAAAAAATGAATTATCAAGTAAAATAGAATCATCAATCTCAGGAATCTCTATTGCATGAATTTCTTTCAACCAATCGATATCTTCTACATTGATCTGAAAATCTGTATTAGCTATACCTCTAGAAGCAGCCTGCGCAACTCTTCCATCTCTTTCATCATCCCACAAGGAAGATCGAGGTGTTACCGTATTCGATCGGCATCTAAACAAACCTACAACACTTGAAATAAAACTCATATACTCCTAACTATTTGCCCTTTTTTTCTCTAGGAAAGAAATGCATTTCCCAGCTCTGTTTTTTGGCGTCAAACGCTGCATATATATTTACAGAGTCTACATCCTTCAACTTCTTATATAAAACTTGACCAAAACGTTGCTTATCCACAGGTATTTCAATTACTGATGGTGTTGTATCTTTCGGATTTGGGTCAGAAAAGATAGGCTCTGATTCTATGAGCTTAAGCGCAAGCTCTATTGTTTCATCTAGATTCAACTTAAAACAGCTACCTTGCTTCATAACTCGTGTTCCTGGCCAGGATGGCGTGTGCTTAATCTGATATCCCTCGATGATAACCCCGGGAAGAATCAATTGTTTTTTCTCACAAACGGGATCTCTAAGACGGTATTGGTTATACTCGATGAGCCTTGAGGTATCGAAGTTTTCTCTATCAATCAAATCCCTCTCAAAAACAGGGATTGTTTCTAGCAATCGATCTTGGATCCAGCATGGATTTATCGACAGGCCATTTACAAGTGAGCCAATTATTGCTGATGGATTTTTGTTAAATATTGCACTTAAGGGCAAAGCTAATCTTTGAAGATTAAACTTATCGAAATCCAAAGAAGAGCCTAAATGGATTGCTATAAGGTTACCCTCGGGGCTAATGTAAGCACCACCTGAAGAGCCGTAATCAGAATCATGAAAAACTCTGAGACAGGTATCGCTAAATCCAGGGGCTTCAGCATCATGAACCGACACCTGCAAAGGTTTTGACAAGGGATGGTGCAGCAAAGCTGGCGCTTCAACACAAGCGCAGACGTCCATAGAGAAAAATCGATGGCGTTTGCCAGGACTATCCTCCAAAGCTACAATTGCATAATCCAGGTCAGGATCATACTCAACAACACCTTTCACTTTATAGCTTATGCCAGCAAAAAACTCGAGATCTCCCCTTAAAAACCCAAAGTCCACAGAGGTATCACTAAGGCTTACTCCCTCTATACTATGGCATGCCAAAATGGCCAAATCTTCAGATATCAGACAGCAACTACCCAGCTGAGTCCCTTCTGATGACACAACACCAACACACTCTTTTACCCCTTGCAGCACTGAGGCAAGACTTACTTCATTCATTGCAGATATTTGCCCTGGCAGCTTTGAAGTTTTCGATTCAACAACTTTTAACACATCTGTTTGTCTCATTCGATTGACATCAAAAACGGGCTTAAGGCTTTCATATTCGGAGTGAAAACTAGAAGAAGCGATAGCAGAAAAATAACTTTTAGAATTTGAAGAATAAAAAGAATTGTATATAGACATAAAAAACCTTGCAAAACTTAATATATTTTACTATAAATCATAAAATAAAGCGAAATCATCATCAACTAACAAGATAATAAATCTAACTATAAAAAATTAAATTGATGCGACTTTTTTTTCAAAAAATTCAACCCCCAAAGACACACCATCGATCTTGCTTATCAAACATTTAGCGACCTTAAACCTATCCTCAACAACCTCAGGAACATCTGTAGTCACGTATAGATCTAATCCGTTTTCCGCAGAAAAAACATCATCAATGTAAAACATATTTGCAATAAATCCATCCTGGGAGGGAAATAAAGACAGCCCTTTGCTTAACACGTTCCAATCGTGATCATTGTGAGAGGAGATATTCTCTTCACGTACATGAAAGTACAAAAGCGCTTCTAGCAACCTAGATAGACTAAGTGCACACCGCCCTTCCCTTGTGATATGAAGGTAAGACTCTAACAAACACTCTTTAAGTATGTTAATACCACTTTTAAATGAAGGGTCAGCGGACTGAAAATCGAATAGGTTTTTAATACACAGACACATCCGATCCCAAGCGAGATAAAGAATGAGACTATGAAGCGTTTGATAGGGATCTTGAGTCAGCGAAGCGATAAAAGGTTTAAAAGAATCTTCTATCTTTTTTTGCATTATGGGAGAAGGATGCAATTTGCTTCTTGCCATTGCTTTTAGTAAAAAGTTCTGGTCTATCTCTTTAAGAGATTTAACATTTGTCAAATTTTCGGCAAACAAACTATCAAAAACGTACTCAACCTCACCTTGATAACGATAAGTAGATAGAACATGAACTGTAGCCTCAAACAGCGGATGAGATTGATCAAAAACAGGTAAAGATGAAAACATATCTTGCAAGTTCAAGTACTTCAGAAGACTGCCCCAGCGCAGGTGCAGATGATTATCATCTAGGGAAAGTAAATCAGACAATTGATTATTTTCTAAGCCATCATAAAGCAATGTTGCAACATCTAAACAAACATGGATATTCATAATTTTACACTCTGCCTTCATGTTGTATTTCTTTTCCAAGGATAAAGGTAGTGATTGAAAAAAAATACAACATTTAGATCTCCTAAAAACTAGATAGATTTAGAATTTTTGTTTGAGGCCTAAGAAAGACTCGAGCTACTGATTTTTTGAGCTAGTCAGCTTTTATTCATCACCCGAATCCTCTGTTTATCTTTTTCTCTTCTCTAAAACTATATTAGCTAAACTCTTAACCCTATTAAAACATCCTTTACAAAGAATGCTTATACGATCAAGAGGACACTTATAGGTTTTTTTTATATCCTTTTTGCCACACTGATTACATTGTTTTGATTTTTTATTACTTTGAACGATCGCAGCAGCCTGATCAAAAGGGAAATCGAAATCAACATCAAAGGGGAATTCATCAAATTCTGAATTTTGTTTTGAGTGGTTCAAAAGGGCAGTAACTTGAGGAGGCTCCTGATCTAAATCTACAACATCATAACTACCCAAACGATCAGTCCCTTCGAACATACCCAAGAGGTCTGAGCTAGGATAAATTTCAGCAGATCCTGTAATAGATGCCAATGAACCCCTAATAAGCATCGTAGAGTAAGTCGGATCCACAGTTGCGGATAATTCTTGAAGAACTCTATTTGTCTCAGGAGTGTGTAAAAGGGAAGAATCTGC
>VGMB01000021.1 GCA_016866585.1 Chlamydiota bacterium | reverse complement strand
CAAGAAAGAACTTGGCCAAATCTTAGGGATGATTTGATGGATACAGTTGCAGAAGGCGGAGGTAAATCAAAAAAGCCTCTTGATCTACCTACAAGGGCAACAACAAGCGCAATAACCCCGAATAACAGGATGAATTCTATACTTTCTGTTACAAAATTTTGCGCTTGTATCTGATCCATTTATGAGCTCTTTGCAATTTTTATATAGTCATCAATACGATTAGAGAGCTCTTTTAAGAACTGGCTGTGAGCCATTCCTGTAGGAGAAATGAAGAAATCGTCAGATCCCCATGCTACCTGTCTAAAATTATATTGATTGAATTGTTTTGGAATAAAATGTTTGTCATTGATCACTTCTTGGAGGATCACTTGAGGGGTATCTGTTCTATTATCAACTACAACAACGCGGGCTGTTAGGTTGAGGTTTGCGGAGCACTCTTGGGGAGTTTGAGACCTGTCAGAAGTGTTTGGGATTTCTTCATGCTCTAGCATTTCTAGAAAAACAACAAACTCTTCTTCAGCAAAGCTTTTTTTGACCCATTTTATATCTTCACCAAAAGGATCGTTTGTAGATTTAAGCTTGCGTGTTACAGATTTTGTTTTGTGGGGATCTTCTACTTGGAGATTTTCTTTTTGTCCAAGTTTATAGAATAAAGAATATGTGATTTCGTCAGAAAGATCCCAACTTGTTGTATGCTTGGTGTTGTCAATGACCGGCGCTATCGCTACTTTGGATTTAAATAGGTTTTCAGATGCAGATACAGATGAGTCTTGCTCATTATTGCGGCAAGATGCAAGTAAAGAGAGTGCAATAAGGCAGGTAAATATGTTTTTAGACATTGAGTGAGCCTCCATGGGAATAATTGTCTCAATTAACGTTTGTTGGTCATCAACATAGCAAAGGGTTTCAATTCTTTACTAGATTGAAATAGGACCTTTTGAAAGGCTCTTGAGAACTACTGCACTGTAAGGTTCCATTTTATAAACGTATTTTTCAGCATGCTGATGCTCGGTGTCAGTGAAATGGTAAATTTTGTTTTTTTCTGCTGTGTCTATTACCTTGTACCAGTGATGGTTTTTTTTTGTCTCAGGTAGCATTAATTTTACAGGCTGGAAGTCCGCATTGAAGGCTACGTATAAGTCGTTTCCAGAAGGGTCACGCATTGTGTAGCAAACAAGTCGTGATGAAGGATCCCAGTTAGCCTCTAGAGGTGTCTTCCCATGCCATGTGATTTCATCATTAGATAAAAACGTTGTTCTGCAGAAGAGGTGTTTGTGATCTTTTCTGAACTGAATCAAAAATTTAACGTAGTCGAAAAAATGTTTATTTTTTTTTATGTGATCCCAAAGCATCCAGTTCAGTTCGTTGTCCTGGCAGTAGGGATTATTATTGCCGTGTCTTGTGTGTCCGTATTCGTCTCCCATGAGTATCATTGGTGTTCCTACAGACAGCATCAGAGCTAACATGAAGTTGTATTTCTGTTTTTGTCTTAGATCTAAAATTTGATGGTTTTTAGTTTCTCCTTCATGTCCACAATTCCAGCTTTCATTGTCGTTTGCACCATCGGTGTTGTTCTCTGCATTAGCTATGTTGTGTTTATCTTGGTAGCTAACTAGGTCCGTCAGGCTGTACCCATCATGTGCTGTGATAAAATTTATACTATTATATGGCGCACTTTTCTCCCCATACAGATCTTGAGATCCACAAATTGCTGTTGCAAAGCTTCCAGACGTTGAGTCTGTCCCTTTAATAAATTTACGTACATGATCTCTATATTTGCCATTCCATTCAGCGAATGCACCATCTCCTGGAAATGATCCCACTTGGTAAAGGCCCGCGGCATCCCATGCTTCAGCGATGAGTTTTTTATCCTTCAATTTATCACTTTTAAGTATTTCTTCGATCAGAGGTGGGTGATCCATAACCCCTCCATCTGTTCCTCTAGTAAATATCGATGCTAAGTCAAATCTAAATCCATCTACACGCATTTCTGTAACAAAGTATTCCAGAGAGTCTACGATAAGTTTTTTTACAAAAGGGTGATTGCAATTAAATGTGTTACCTGTTCCTGAATAGTTTTTGTATGCACCTTTCTCATCGAGTATGTAGTAGTTCTTGTTGTCGATTCCTTTGAACGAATACTTGGGACCTGTCACACCAGATTCTGAAGTGTGGTTGTAAACGACATCTAATATTACTTCGATGTCGTTTTCATGTAGTTTTTTTACCATTTCCTTGAATTCATTTATGCTAGAATCCCAATCACCATTTGCAGCGTACCTGTTCATAAGGCTAAAGAAATTAACTGTAGAATATCCCCAAAAGTTTGTCAGGTGGGCATTCGTTATAGGGTTAATGTTTTTGTTCTCACATTCATTAAACTCAAAAACGGGCAGTAGCTCGATAGCATTAACTCCCAATTCTTTAAGATAAGGTATTTTTTCTATCACTCCGAGAAAGGTACCGGGGTGTTTTACGTTGCTGCTCTTATCTTGCGTAAAACCCCTTACATGCATTTCATAAATGATCAAGTCTTTTAAATGTCGATTCGGGGATTTGCTTTTACCCCAAGAAAATGTGGATGGATAGATGATCTTTCCTTTGGGAGAGTAAGATGTGTTGTCAGTGTGGTGCTTGCCCCAAAGATGACTTGAAGATATTGACTTGGCGTAAGGGTCTAATAGATAGTTTTTTGCGTCAAATATATGACCCTCTGATTCTGAGTTTGGTCCATCTACCCTGTAGGCATATACAGTATGCTTAGGGATGTTTTCGATTTCAACATGCCAAATGGGGCCTGTCTTGTGAACATCAGGGGATAGCTGCACCTCAAAAAATGGGGTGTCTGTAGCACTTGCAAAAAGGCATAGGGTCACTTCGGTCGCATTTTCTGAAAAAAGGGAGAAGTTTGTCTTATTGCCACTAAATGAAACGCCAAGTGGAGATTCATAACCCCGGCCAATATTATAATGTTCGAACATACTTTACCCTCAGTTAAC
The DNA here is from genome assembly GCA_016866585.1 of Chlamydiota bacterium. Lineage (GTDB taxonomy): Bacteria > Chlamydiota > Chlamydiia > Chlamydiales > Rhabdochlamydiaceae > VGMB01. The sequence continues at coordinate 9,319 of VGMB01000021.1, read as the reverse complement.
TATGAACATATCCTGCTCAATGCGGCATGTGCCCTTTAATGATATTTCTTTAATATGTTGAATCATAAAAATTATTAAGATACAATAGATATTAAAGATGTAATAGATTGCCGGGTTTAGCCCAGGCTAAAAATGCTGTAAAGATATGAACGCTAAAAGTTTCAGATCTTTTATTTTTTAGTTGCTATTTTTCTCTGCGATAGGAAAAACTCATTTTATATATAATCTATTGATAATAGGCACTAACCTTAAAAGGAGGACATGTTCATGTCATTGGAAAACGCAAAGGCCAATTTGAAAGAATTCGGTAAAGAGCTTAATTTAGAATTGGTTTTTGATGAGAATTATACATGTATATTAGGAATCGATAATACCTTTTCTTTGCACATAACTTATGAGCCTAATTCTGACAGGCTGTATCTATATTCTCCTATACTTGATGGACTTCCAAAAGATGACAAAGTTCGTTTGAGACTTTATGAGTCCTTACTTGAAGGTTCTATGCTTGGTGGCCAAATGGCTGGTGGTGGAATAGGTGTTGCTGTTCCTGAAGAACTCATTTTGATGCACTGTGTTTTAGAGATGGGGCTAGGAGCTGATGCTTCTTCTCTGCGTAGATTTGCTCCACTATTCGTTGAATCTGTTGAAAAATGGCGTGAAAAAGCAAAGAATATCATCGAAGGAAGAGAAGTTCCTAAGGATGCTATGCCTTCTCCTGCTGCTGGCAAGCCAGGCGAGCGCTTCATTAAGATTTAATCGATTTTCAATTCATCTATAGAGATCATTCTGTAAAAAGTTTGATCTCTTTTTTTTATCCTGCGTCAACAAGAGATTCCAGTTTTTTGCCAAGGATGCGTAAAATTCCGTCCATCTCTGATTCTTGGTCTTCTCGTTTATCTTTGATGTTATTTACGCTGCTTATTACTGTAGAGTGATCTCTTTTGAAGAATTGACCAATCTGAGTGTAGGGCATTTTAAGTCTATTTCTGCACAGGTACATAGCTATCTGTCGAGGTACAGCACAATCCTGGCTTTGAGATTTACCTAGGATGTCTTCTGATTTGATTCCGTAATGTTCAGCTACAGACTGTACGATTTTTTGTGGATTCAAAAGCTGTTGTTTTGTTTGAGCTATAAGGTCGCTGAGGATCTCTTTTACGTCCGTTTCTCTTAAGGTTATGCTTTTGATTGTGTATTTAGCTGTGTGAGATCTGAGCACTAGGGCCTCTATGGCTTTGTGTAGTGATTTAAGATGGTAAGAGAATGTCTCTAGTAGAAACTCGATAACCTTTTTGTTTAAAGGAAACTCAAGCGTCGATAGTCTACTTTCTATCATTCTAATAAGCTCATCTTTATTTAAAGTGCCAAGAGGCAATGCTATTCCCCATTCGAACCTACTTACCAGACGAGGTTCGATGTCTTGAAGAAATGCCGGCGCGCAGTTAGCAGACAGCACAATTTGTTTTCCAATAGTATGAAGGGTATTGAACGTATGGAAGAACTCTTCCTGTGTGGCTGTTTTTTTGGATAAAATATGTACATCATCAACAATAAGCACATCAACATTACGATAGGCTCTACGGAAATCTTGCATATTACCACTGCGGATAGCTGCCACTACGTTTTCTGTAAAAGTTTCCATTTTAACGTAGCAGGTAGTCACTTGCTTCTGTTTAAGTGCATGTGTTAGTCCCATTAGCAAATGTGATTTACCAGATCCAGATGGGCCATATACGTATATGGGATTGAACTGACCTAGCTCAGCTGGAAATGGAGAAGCCTTTTTGAAGCCTGATATGGAACAAACTAGTTCGTAAATCATTTTGCTTGTTTCAGTGACTATGAAGTTGTCAAGGAGTGCGTGAGGGTCTAAGGTGTCTACTAAAAGCTCAAAATGAGATTTGACGGAAGAAAGAGATTTCTGTTCGACAGAGGCTACTATGTCAGAGTTTTCAGGTTCGATAGGTGTCGAGCAGGAAAGATGTATTTTAATTGGATTGAAATTATTGTTTACAAGGTGCTTCCTAGCTTTTGCGCGAATGTGCTCTTCAAACCAAGAGATTTGGAATGAATCAACGGCTTCTAAGTATAGGTTGCCAGCATCAAAGTGTACAACCTTTAGGCTTCGAAGCCATTTTTGAACTGTATCCGCCCCGAGATCGCTCTCGAGGACGGTTAGAAATTGCTGCCAGGCTTGCATGATATATTGGCTGGTCGCCCTCTATTTTACTCTAATGAGATTAGGTTTATTATTGGAAAATTTTTTATTAGTCATCCATTGCTGTAATATACCTAGAGACATCGATGATAGCCAGTAAATATTTAATCCTGATGGGAAGTTGTAAAACATAACTGTGAATACTACAACCATGATGTTCCCCATCATTTTTTGCTGTTTTTGCTGGTCAGTAAGTTGCTTCACATCTTTAGGGAGAGGAGAAGCTAGTTTTTGTTGGAAGAACATAACAGCGCCAAGCAAGAATGGTAGCAGGTGGAAGCTATTACCAAAGAACGGAAGAGGGTATCCCCAGCTAAATAAAACATCAGGTTCAGTTAGGTTAGTTATCCATCCAGGAATAAAGCTTGCTCCACGTAGTTCAAATACCGACTTAAGTAGGTCAAACATACCAATAAGGAATGGCAGCTGAATAAGGATAGGGAAGCAACCAGTTAGGGGGTTTACTCCTTTTTCTCTATACAGGGCAACAACTTCCATCTGAGCTCTTTTAGGGTCTTTTTTATATTTCTCTTGTATAGCAGTCACCTGAGGAGCAATTTGTTGCATCTTTAAAGATGACTTCATGGACCAGCTGTTTAGCGGGTATAGCATGAAACGTAGAACTATAGTAAGCAAGATAATGGAAAGTCCCCAAGATGTTGTTATCTTGTGGAATAACTTCATCAAAATAAATAAGAATTTTGCAAAAGGTTCTGATATGAAAGTAAACCAGCCCTGGAAGCTAATTGCAGATACATATCTAGGCGTTTTACCTGTTTGTGGATCCTTGAATGTTTCATCAAGAAGCTGTAGTACATCGTCTTGAAAAGGACCAGCAAACACTCGGAATTTCACAGTGTCAGCAGATGCTTTTAGTGGAAGTTGTATCTCATAGCCTGGAAATTTAGAGGCAGGATAAAGATCATTTTTTGCATCAATAACTGTTATTCTGCTCGGGCATGAAGTACCATTTACTTGGTTTGATGCAAGTCCTGAGTTGTTGTCGAAGGTCGGCGTTACAAGCATTCCTAAGAAGCCGTTGGAATTACATATCCAATTTGGTGTGTCTGTGTTGATAGAAGGAGATCCTTTAGGAAGAGATAGGTTTTCTACAACTGTTTTTTGGTTTCTTTGCGTTAGGAACTTTAGGCTTGGGGAGAAGTTTCCAGAAATAAGCTCAACTTCTGGTATTCCTGTTGTGATCCATAGGTTTCTATTGTCACCTTCTACATTGATCTCAAGGTCAAAACAGAAAGGCTGTTTTGTTGCATCTGTTGGTAGGAAGTATCTTTTTGTGATTTTTTTCCCACCGTCAGTTGCTTGAAACTCTATAGTGTTTTTTTCAAATCGTGTTACGGAAAAGTTGAGGTTTGCGGTGGATGGATCGTCGGAAAGTGTGTTGAAAGCGTAATTTCTTGCTGGTGTTCTAAAAGTAGTTACTCCATTTTCATCGATGATACTTCTTCTAAGCAGAGGGTAGTATCCACCAACAGCCCCTTCTGCCTTGCTCATCACAGATCCATTTTCTACAGTCTTATAACCATAGCAAGGGAATTTGTCATTTTTAGGGTAGTCCTTAAGCATTATCTTATCGAAATTGATCGGACGTATGATGCTTTGTGGGTTCTTATCAGATGCCATAGGGAGGTTGATTTCGGCAATAGCACCACCATATGTAGAAAAAACGATTTGTTGATATTCATTTTCAAGTACGTAAAACTGCTCTGAGCCAATTTGAGCGTTGGATGCAGATGCTGGATTTACTGGTGGAGAGGCAGCAGTGGTCGGCGCTGTCTGGGAGAGCTGCTCTTGCTGCGCTTTTTTCGCAGAGCTCTTGGAAGAGAACCATTGATTTACAAAAAAGAGGGAAGCTGTAAGAGCGGCCACAAAAATTAGTGATCGTTTATCCATAAATTTAGAAACCCTTAAAAATAATTAAAAAAAGGCAATCTTATCATAAGGATATAAAAAAAACAAATCATCGAATCGCAAAATACTAATAAATAGATGGAACTATTTACTTTGGTTTTTGTGTCAGAAATTTAGCTACAGCAGAAGATACAGTATTTCTTTCGTATATAAACATGCTAAGTGGTACACAGTGAAAGTTGTCACAGGGCGCCCAATTAAGATTATTTAAATTTATTGTTTGAATGTTTCTTTGCCTTGTATCTATTGTTCTCTGTAGTTGAAATTCTTCTTTGATGATGTAGTCTTTAGGGTGGTGTAGAATTAGAGACGGTGATTTGATTTTTTTAAACGCCTCCGTGCTATTGAGCCATCCCCAACCCAATAATCTAAGTACATGCCTTGCTAAAAAGGAGATAATAGCATTTTTTTTAACTAAGCTAGAAGCTATGTCGATGATATTGGAGAATGATCTATCTATTACCGTATTTCCTGTACATTCTGGGTGCATTGCTTTCACTTGAGATGTAACCGCTCCGCCTAGAGAAAATCCCATCATGTGGATATCTTGGGTAGGGATCTTGAGCTGTTCTTTGGCAAACATATAAACGCTATCTAAATCTAGGACAAGATCTTTAGCTTGTAAAAGACTTCCCTTAGAAAAGCCAGAACCTCGGTAGTCGAATAGGATGAAATTACATTTTTTATTCAGTTTTATAATTTCTTGCATCGTATCTATAAACGTCGATTCGACACTCACAGAGGCGTTTGGCTGCGCAAAGATGACAACAGGGTCGCTCAAAGACGTTCCTTGAGGGCAGATTAAACTTCCTTTGATATTTTTATTATCTGGGGTTCTGATATTTATCTCTGTCTGCGTGCATTTCAAAGTAGACAAAATATTACGATGATTTTGATCTGATCGAATGATTCGTGCTTGCGTAAATGTAGTGGATGGAACTGCTAGAGATGTAAGAAATCTATGTATATGGCTAAAGAAAAATTTGCTCACCTTATCAAACAAGGAGTCCTGAAGATTTTCATTTTGCGTATTCCAACGTGCTTGGTAATATAAACTTGAACTACTTGCTCGTGTTACCATAAAAATTATCTTTTTTTAACGGGTATTCTAGTTGTTGATCCATTTAAATCGAATACGAATTATTACTTTATTTTTTTAGTAGAAAATCTAGCGCTTCTAAATGCGCCCCGATGTCGTTTGCATTTGTGAAGTATTTAAGATGGATTCCATGAACGCTAATCGAATGAACATTTTTTATTATGCGATCTGATAAATTGATCGTGAAAAAGTTATTGAATGTGGGGATCTTGAGGTATAGCTGGGAAATGCCTAGGATTACAGGATCCTTGGGATGAAATATAATAAGAACTTTCGATTTAATTTTTTTTAATGCTTCCACGGTATTTAAAATATTCCAGCCAAGGAAATGCATCATTCCATAGGCGGCATATGAGATCACTTTACTATTGAATTTCTCAAGCGCCACATCGGGAAGAGTTGTAAATGACCTGTCATTAACATAGTTACCAGTGCATTCAGGGTGCATAGCTTTTATCTGAGCTGACACTCCACCTCCGAAGGAATATCCGAGCATATGGATTTTTTCAGGAGGAACTTTTAGCACTTCAACGGCAAATTGGTACACAGCATCCCCGTCGATAATGAAATCCTTACCAACCAAGGGTTCTCCTTCTGATTCACCACATCCTCTGTAGTCGTAAATTAAAAAATTACAGTTATGATACCTGTGGACAGCTTCTTGTATAATATCCTTGAACGTGAGGCTTGTACTTATGCAAGAGTTGGGTTGTGAAAAAATAATCAAGGGAGCATCACCAGGGCAGTGATGGAGCTTGATGAAAGTTCCCCTGATTTTAATACCGTCAGGTGTTGTTATTTCAATGGGTATTGCATCAATGTTATGTTGAGAAATCCATAAATTAAAGGATTCTCTTTTATTTTTTATTTTCTCAAGCGACGATTTTGAAGAGGGCAGTGATTCTTTAATAGCAAACTTATGTAAATAATATAGCGCAAATCTACTTATGCGCTGCATAAGGGTGTCTTGTAGTTGATGGTTGTATTTTGTCCATTTAGCATTGAAAGTGATGGAGTTTGATATCGCTAGAGTCATAAGACAATCCTGTTTTAAAAAAAGGATTGGTAGATTAGTAAAAACTTAATCTAATTGTAAAGAATTTATTAAAAAAAACTAGCTAGTTGTTTTCCAAGGAAGTTAGAAAGTCTTTTCCTTCTTGAGTACTAATGAGGTTATCCAGCCATTCATCTTCAAGAATTTCTTCTAAAGGTGGCAAGGCATGAGACCTTTTTGCTTTTTCCAAGAAATGCAAAGATAGAGGGTACTGTTGCTTTAGAGAAAATAGACAGCCAAGTTGGTAATAAGATGTGATGTTACCAGCTTTAGCAGCTTGCATCAGCTTATATTCAGCATCCGCAAGAGATGTCTCTAACTCTACAGGATTGGTTGTAGTCTGAGAAATATTGATGTGGGTAACTCCTATATCTACAAGGATCATATCGTTGTCTTCATCTTGTTTTTGAGCTACTTTGAAGTAGTGAAGTGCCTTATAGAAGTTTTCAATATCACCATTGAGTTCACCGAGATGGCTAAAGCAAACAGCCATTTGATATTTTAGTCCTTTGTAATCGGGACTTATTAACATGATGTGGGCTAAAAGCTCTAACGCTTTTGTGTAGTAATGATCTTCTTCGTTATAATACCCGAGAAGATCCAATGTTTTTGCATATTCAAAAAGCCATTCTGGGTGTAGGTATATTGCATTTTTTTGCAGGAATAAAACACTTGTGAACTGGAAGACTGCTTGCTCTAACTTTTGGGCATTGTCCGTGATTTCTCCGATATTTGCTAGGCACTTAGCTATTGCAAAGTTATAGTAGGTGTTACTTGGACATATCTCATACGCCTTTAAGTAGAAGCGTAGAGCTTTTCCTAGAGCCTGTTCGTCGTGATCTGCGCATCCTATGATATGGTAATTTTCTGCTATGGCGTACCAGTGATGGTCAAGGCTTCTATCTTGTGATAACCCTTCTTGAAATCTTTCGATAGCTTGGTAGCGGTACTCGACATCGTTGTAATATTTAGCCAGACTGTTAAGAGATTGACCGTGATTGTAGCTGAGGGTGCAGTCAATACTGCTAAGGTCATAGGCCTCCTCTATTTTATTCAGGCCCTCTAGTATTAAATCTAGTCGATCAGAAAACTCGCCAAGAAGAGATAAGGATTCACCCCAAAGGCCTAGGATTTTTCCGTGGGTTGGATCTATCTCATGACACTTGCGACACTCTGTAATGGCTGTTTTTAATTTCTTCTTATCGCGGGTTTTTTTAGCTGATTTGATAAGAAAAGTAGTATAGTCAACATAAAGTGATGTGTGTGTGGGTTCAGCTTGTATTGCCTTTTCAAAATATTCACAGGTTTGGTCGAGATGATCTAGTTCATGTGTGTACTGATAAAGATGTTCTAGCGCTTTTGCTAAGTGCATGAGTGTCTGAGATGCTGATGTGGGCTCTTTTGTCAATGCGTGTTTGAAAAAATAAATCCCTTTAACGCATAGCCTTACATCATTAATACATCTAGACAAAGTAAGGCATGCTTTGCCATAGTTTTCCCAAAAATAAGCACTGAGGCTTTCGCATGTAGATGCTGCTTTTTGGTAATATTCTATGGCTATTTGCCAATCTACTGCTTCTTTAGAGAAATGTGCAAGCTTGCTTTGGGTGTAAGCTAGTTGACTAAATAGCTCTGAGACAGCACCGGAGGGAAGGTTGTCAGAAAGGCCTTGCGCAATGTATATTATTTTTTCGGCGTCTAAATAAAATGTTTTTTCACAAGTAAGCTCTCCGAGCTCAAATAAAGTTTTAGCCCAGAGTAACCATACATCAAAAAGGTTTGCTTCATTAAGGGTTGCTCTTTTTAATTTTTTACTTGCATGGCGTAAAATATTTGCCTGTTTTGATTTTACTCCATATTCAAATAATGACTTTGCTTGTCTATACAGAAGCTCCGCATGTTCTCCACCAACTTTTATAGCTTGATCAAACAGTTTAAATGCTTGCAGCTCATCATTGTTCTTTAAGCAAGACTCTGCCTCTGATGTGAGAGTATTGGCCATTTCTGTGGTGTCTGTGAAATCGAGTTCATAAAAATGTTTTGGCAGTGGAATCGGCAGATTCTTAAGAAAGTTTTTAGTTTTTTCAGAGCTGTCCGGTAGTCTATCTTCCATAGCCATAATCCTCTGTTTTTTATAAAGAACCGGATTATAGAAAAGGGGTCTTTTTCCCACAATCTTAAGCCAAATTTGAATGCTTATTTTGTGGAAAATCTTGTTTTTAACCACTCATATTCAATTTTTTACGTAAAAAATTAAATAATTCTTTTTATGTAAAGGCTAGTTTTCAACAGCTTTTGTAAAAACTTTAGTGAATTCTTCCATAGAGAACATTTTAGCTTCTTTTGTTTTGAGGAAAGCCTTGATGTTACTTATGTACAAGTTGTAATCATCCTCTGTGAGATTGCTTAAAAACAGACATAGCTCGTTATCAGTGTCGAAGTCTCTTCTATCAATGAAACAATTTGTAGGGATGTACTGTGTAATGTTAGATGCTCCAAGATAAATGGGTACACATCCATTGCTAAAAGAAGCAAAGATCTTATCCGAGATGTATCCTTGCGTATTGCAAACATCTTCGTAGCATATGCTAAAGCGGTAGTTTTTTAATGTATCCTGGTCTTCAAAATTAGTTTCATCTACACCGTTTGTCCACTGTGATTGCATCGTATGCATGAGGTTTGATCTTTTTTCTGAGACTAGACTTTGGGTAAATTTTGTCTGTGTGTTTATTAGCACGCATTGCATTCTATCGGAAAAAGAGGGGGCGTCGTTAGAAAACTCTTTAAGTGCTGGTATGTGGAATTTGAAAAACTTTTTATCATCAACGAGATCATCGTTCCAAGTATAAATCTTAGAAAAGAGATCTTTAGCTTTTGGAGAGAACTCTTTAGAGTTGGGAACTTCAGGATTAAATGTAAAAAGAATCAATCTATCAGAGTGTACTCTTGATATAGTCTGTAGTGAAAGGTCTGAGGGGATATCCCAAAATACCAGTAAATCTTTTGGGTTATTTGAAAA
>VGMB01000020.1 GCA_016866585.1 Chlamydiota bacterium | reverse complement strand
AGATGTGTATTGTAAATGAAGTTTTAATCCTTCTATACAGGCATTGGCTGTCATATCTGCAGAAATTGAAAACTTTTCTATGAGACGAATTTTGCCTTTAGTCAGCATGTTAATCAAGGCGCTTGTATTAGATAAAAATTTATAGACAATGTATTGAATAGTTGAAACGAAAATATTTGTTATTACTAAAAGGGAGTTTGAGGCGTAGGCGTTTAGTATTGCGATATTTTTTTTTATTGATGAAGTGGTTTTTTCATTTTTAATCGAGGTATTAAAAAAATTGGAGCAGCACGTTTCCGCTAAATAAAAACTTATTGGGATTGTTGTTTTATCTAAATTAACACTCATTAATCAATCCTTTAGTTTTATGTTCTTAAATTATATTAAAATAGTTATATTTAATCAATTTCAGATATTTTTTAATAAATTTTAGCCAAGAGAGTCTCGCTATAATTTTTTAATCCTGTTATGTTCTATAAGCAAAAAGCGAAAATCTTAGGAAAAATTTATATGGAAAAAGAAAGGTACGATCATCAGCGAATTGAACAAAAATGGCAGAAATACTGGGAAGATCATCAAACATTCAAAGTAGAAGTTGACACTTCTAAGCCAAAATACTATGTATTAGATATGTTTCCTTATCCTTCTGGGGCGGGTCTTCATGTCGGTCATGTAACGGGTTATACTGCTACAGATATTATAGCTAGATTCAAAAGACAGAAAGGGTTCAATGTTTTACATCCAATGGGTTGGGATAGTTTTGGTCTTCCAGCTGAACAGTATGCTATTCGCACAGGAACTCACCCGTCTATAACAACTGAGACAAATATTAATACCTATCGCAGGCAGCTTAAGTCGCTTGGTTTTAGTTATGATTGGGATCGAGAGATAGCTACAAGTGACCCTAAATATTATAAATGGACTCAATGGATTTTTACGAAATTATATGAAAAGGGGCTGGCTTACGAAGCAGAGGTCATGGTCAATTTTTGCCCAGCACTTGGAACGGTATTAGCGAACGAGGAAGTTGAGGATGGAAAGGCGAAAGAAGGTGGTTACCCTATAGAGAGGCGCCCTCTTCGTCAGTGGATTTTACGCATCACAGCCTATGCTGAGCAACTAATAAAGGATTTAGACTTGTTGGATTGGCCTGAGTCTTTGAAAAAGTTGCAAATTAATTGGATAGGTAAAAGTGAAGGTGCAAAAATTCATTTTACTGAGCAAAAAACATCAAAGCCAATAACAGTGTTTACAACTTGCGCGCATACATTGTTTGGTGTTTCTTATGTTGTACTCGCTCCTGAGCACCCCTTGATTGATGAAATTGTATCGGAAGATCAGAAAGTTGAAGTTGAAGCGTACAGAAAGATGGTTGCTTCAAAGAGTGATTTAGAGAGAACGGATCTTAATAAAGATAAATCTGGTGTTTGGACGGGTGCTTATGCGACAAATCCGATTAATGATGCGCTTGTCCCTGTGTGGATTTCAGATTATGTTTTAATTAACTATGGAACAGGTTCCGTTATGGGCGTTCCTGCTCATGATGAAAGGGATTTTGCGTTTGCAAAGAAGTTTAATCTACCAATCAATCCAGTAATAGATCCGGGTGTTGATTTTAACGCTGAGATTCCTGCTGGAATTAAGCCGGAAGAGTTAAGAGTTGAAGTGTTGGCTGGTAATCGCTGTTGGAGTGAGCTCGAGGGTAACCTTATTGCAAGTGCAAGAAAGGGTTTTTCAGCAAACGGCCAGACTGTCTCTGAAGCAAAAAAATCAATTTCAGAATGGCTTGTGAGTCAAAATAAGGGTGAGGTTTGTATAAATTACAAATTAAGGGACTGGCTCTTTTCTCGCCAGAGATATTGGGGTGAACCATTTCCAATTCTCCATTTTGAGGATGGTTCAAAGCGAGTTTTGGATGTGTCAGAGCTTCCTTTATGTCCTCCTTCTATGACTGATTTTAAACCAAGTCCTGATGGTAGAAGCCCTCTTGCTAAGGTTTCTCATTGGGTAAACGTAATTGATCCGATCACTGGCAAAAGTGCTATGCGAGAGACTAATACGATGCCACAATGGGCTGGGTCTTGTTGGTACTATCTTCGCTTTTGCGATCCGACCAATGATGAACTTGCTTGGGATCAGGCTATAGAAAAGTATTGGATGCCTGTGGATATGTACGTGGGCGGTGTCGAGCATGCTGTTCTTCATTTGTTATATGCGCGATTCTGGCATAAGGTGCTATTCGACACAGGACTAGTAAGTACAAAAGAACCTTTTCAGACTTTAAGGAATCAAGGTCTTGTTATAGCAAAAGCGTATCAAAGAGCTTCCGGTGGTTATGTTCCTCCTGAAGAGGTTGATTTTGATGGTTCTAAGTATAAGCATATAGGAACTGGCGAAGAGTTGTCTATGCAGATCGAGAAGATGTCTAAATCTAAACTTAATGGTGTAACTCCGGATGATATGATCGAAGAGTATGGGGCAGATGCTCTAAGGTTATATGAAATGTTTATGGGTCCTTTTGATAAAGAAAAGCTTTGGAATACAGATGCTGTCAATGGATGTAAGCGCTTTCTCAATAGAGTTTTCGATGTTATTTATTCAGATAAAATTACAGACGAAGAAACCGAAGATGCTTTGAAGCTTGGTTATCGTGTTGCGTACTATGTTGAGAAAGATATCGAAGCTATGCAGTTTAACACGGCGATAGCTAAAATGATGGAGTTCATGAATGCATTTACTTCGTTAGATAAGTACCCTCGTAGAGTCGTGAGAATGTTTATTCAGGCTTTGAGTTCGTTTGCTCCTCATATTGCCGAGGAAGGTTGGCAACACTTAGGAGGCAAGGGGTCTGTGGTTTTTGCTCCTTACCCTGAAATTGATCAAAAATACCTAGTCGATGACACTGTTCTGTATGTTGTTCAGGTTAATGGTAAGCTTAGAGGTAAATGGGATCTTCCGAAAGATAAGTCGCAGGAAGAGATTATGCAGTTTATTAAAGGTCAGCCTAATATTGTTAAGCACTTGGGTAGCTCTGAGATACTTAAGGTTGTTTTTGTCCCTAATAAGCTTATAAATGTTGTGGTTGCTTGAAGATGTTTAGATTTCTTTATGATGTATTGCTTGTCATTTTAGCTTTATTGACGCTGCCATGGATTTTATGGCAGCGTTATCGGTTTGGAAAGTATAAAAATGGTCTAAGGGATAGGATAGGTCTTTCTAGTATTTCGTTTGCTAAGAAACCAGATGATAAGATTGTGTGGGTTCATGCTGTATCTGTTGGAGAGGTGAAAGCTGCATCTTCTTACTGCAAGAAACTCAAAGAAATCTATCCTCATATAAAACTTGTTGTATCCACTGTTACTGAAACGGGGCAAAACGAAGCTAGAAAATCTATTCCTGCTGCAGATCTATATTTTTACCTGCCGTTGGATCTATCTTTTGTAATGAAAAAGTATGTAAAAACACTTCAGCCCGATCTGATGGTTTTGGTTGAAGGGGATTTTTGGTTCAATATGCTTTTTTATGCTAAAAAGTTTGGAGCAAAAACGCTTCTTATTAACGGGAAGATGTCGTTTAAATCTTTTAATCGCTTTAAAAAGGTTCCATTTTTTATTAGATCCCTTTTGCGTTTTTTAGATTTTTTGTGTGTTCAAAATGAGGAGATGAGATCTCGTTTTATTAAGCTTGGCTCAAAGTCTTCTGATGTCCTTGTAACAGGTAATATAAAGTTGGATGTTGAGCAATTTGTTATGCCTGCTCAAGAATCGGAGGTTTTTCGTGCAAAGCTCGGTATTTCACCGTCTAATAAAGTTATAACATTGGGTTCTACTCACTGTGCAGAAGAATCACAACTTTTAGATCAGCTTGCAGATCTTCTTGATAAAGATGCTTCGTGTAAAATTCTAATTGTTCCAAGACATCCCGAAAGATTCGATGAGGTCGCTTTAATGCTTTCAAAAAGAGGTTTCTCTTTTTCTCGGTTTTCATCAAATTTATGTGGAGATGGTCATTCTGCAGTCGTGTTAGTTGATGCAATGGGAGTGTTAAATTCCTGTTATCAAGTGTCAAATTTGGCTATAGTTGCAGGTAGTTTTACGCAATCTATAGGAGGTCATAACATTTTTGAGCCGATTCAATACGGTGTACCGGTATTGTTTGGTCCTTATATGTTTTCACAACGAGATCTTAAGGAGCTTTGTCTTTCTTATCACGCGGGTGTTTGCGTTGAAATGAAAGATGTTCGCTCGATAGTAAAGCGTTATTTTATAGATAGTGATTTTCAAGCAGCTCTTAAGAAAGGATGTTTGAATGCAATATCTTGTACAAAAGGAAGTTTGAAAAATACAGTAAACGGCACTGATTTCCTTGTTCAAAGGGTTTTAGAAAAAAAATAAAAAAGAATGCTTGGGATTAATTCGCTCGTTGTGTTAGTCTTATGCTTTCTTAGACGATAGATTATCGCGGGATGGAGCAGTGGTTAGCTCGTTGGGCTCATAACCCAAAGGCCGGAGGTTCGAATCCTTCTCCCGCTAATTTCTTAGACGGCGGTATAGCTCAGTTGGTTAGAGCAATGGAATCATAATCCATGTGTCGTTGGTTCGAATCCGACTACCGCTATTCATTATAAATCTTTATAGATTGTGAGAGTAGCTAGTTTGTGCTTTTTTTACAGTTTGTGAAAGGTGTTTATCGCGGGATGGAGCAGTGGTTAGCTCGTTGGGCTCATAACCCAAAGGCCGGAGGTTCGAATCCTTCTCCCGCTAATTTCTTAAATATCCTTCAATTATTTTCGAGTTTTGATACATCGATAGATTCAAAATTTACATTTCTTTTTTTTATCTCTACTTGATCAGGAAGAAAAGAGTAAATAAGAGAAATAATAAAAAGTGTTATAAAAACAAAAAATAAAAACTTTCCTGCGTAAGAGGAGAAGTTTCTTTCTTCACCAAAACCGTATAGTCCTGAAATTATACCTACTATGAGAAAAATTGTGGCCAAGGTTAACATATCTATAATCTCCATAGCTTATTTTTCTATCTTACTTAAGTCGGATTGTCAAAGAAAAAATGTAATTTTTCATTGAATTTTCATCAGCTTGACATACTTGTAGTATGTTGTCTGCGCGTTGTATGCTGAAATTATGAAGCCTTCAGCTCCTTGAGTAAATCCGAGTTTCCATACGTAGCTTTTAATAAAGGCTGATAGTCCGTGCAGTATGGCGTTAAAAAGAGATGGTTTTTTTTTGTTTTTGTTTTGCTCGTAAAATAGCTGACTGTAAGATTCCATTTTTCTAAGGAAGTCTGAAAAGTCTAAGTAAGGGGTGTGTGACATATGTCCTTTGAGTCTTGCTTTTTTCATCCCTGTATGAAGAATTTTCTCGTGCACAAGATCGTCACTAAATTTTGTGTGTTTTTTATTGTATAGCCGAGATACATAGTCAGGATCCCAGCCTCCACAAGTGGTAATTCTTTTGCCGTTGAAGTAGTTGTGGCGCCTAATTTCATAAATCGTCCCTTTGTCTAAGGATATCTTTGTTAGTTCTTTTAGCAGCTCCTCGGAAAGAACCTCGTCACTATCCAAAGAGAGTACCCAATCATTAGTAGCTAGATTAGATGCAATATTGTGAGTTGTCCCGAATCCTTTAAACGGCGATGAGGCGATACGTACGTGAGGGAATTTTTGGCATATAGATAACGTGCTATCGGTAGATCCTGTATCAAGAATTAATACATCAGAGAAATTCAGTGTGGATTTGAGGGTGTTTTCTATAGTTCGTTCGGAGTTTTTAGTAAGTATGATGATGGAGATGTTATTCATTTTTTTTATTTAGTTAGAAAAGCTTATTTTTTCGGGTTGTCTTAAAAAAATCAACAATTACTTCAGGTTGTTTTTCTAAAAAAACAAGCTATTATATTTTCTCACTTATAATGATCATAAGGAACGCATCTAGGTGAATTTAAAGGCAGAGATCCGACCAGAAAGAGTGTTTCTTAGAGCGAAGCGACGGTTTATCGCATCAAAGATGGAAAGAATGTTGAATACTGGCCCCATTTAGATAAGCAGCATTTGCCCCAAGCCAGCTTTGAAGGATATCATGAATGAAATATAGGATGTTAAAAACGGATCCTGGCGAACTAAAGGAGTTGGATCAAGCAATTGCAGATTTCAATAGTAAAGTTGCTCTCGAATGATGAGTTTTTGATTATATTTCGCCTGTTGTGCTTTGCGTATTCGCTTATTTTAGGCTCCTTATTGTTTTGCGATCAATAAGTCTATTTTTTTAGAGATTTAATTAAATATTTTAATATTTTTTTGCGAATTTTTATCTAAACCAGGAAGAGTGGTTTTTTAAACAGATCCATCATTATCGATGAAATCTATTTGAAATCAGAAGTCTCTAAGCGTCAGCTTAAAATGTTTTGTGCATATCTATATTTTTAATTCACATCCGTCATGGGTATCAATTTTTTTCCTTTATATGATGATTTCAGGTATATTAGTTATTTATCATTAGACATATGAGGATATTATGACTTTTCGCAAAGGATTTACTTTTGATGATGTTGCCCTTGTCCCACAGTTCAATAACGTACCTTCGAGAACTGAGCCTTCTTTAGAAACATGGATCACGAAAAATCGAAAAATTCAGATTCCTTTAATTTGCGCTAATATGGACACAGCTATAAGCGAAGAGCTTGCAGAAGTTCTTATTGAAAACGGATCTATGCCGATATTTCATAGATTTACCCCTTTTGAAGAGCAGTTGAAGTGGGTTAAGCGTTTTGGTGAAAATACATTTATCTCCTGCGGTATTTTGAAGATCGAAGAAACAAGAGCTCTTCTGGATGCAGGTGCCTCTGGTGTTTGTATAGACGTGGCACATGGTCATTCCGATAGAATGTGTAAATTTATCCAAGAGCTTAAAAAAACCCATCCTACAAAAGATGTCATAGCAGGTAACGTCTGTACTGCCATGGCATATCATGATCTGGTCAACGCAGGTGCAGATGCAGTGAAAGTTGGAGTAGGACCTGGCGCTGCGTGCACAACGAGAATGGTTACTGGATTTGGTGTTCCTCAATTTACCGCAGTTTATGAATGCGCAAAAATAGCTGATAAACTAAGAGTTCCTTTAATTGCTGATGGTGGCATACGAACAAGTCGTGATGTTGTTTTAGCTCTTGCGGCAGGAGCAAGCTCTGTGATGATTGGAAAGCTGTTTGCTATGACAAAAGAAAGTGCAGCTCCAAAAAGACAGTGCGCTTCAAACCCTTCATTGCTTGAAGCTAAATTTAGAGGACAAGCTAGTGAAGATTTCCAAACTGACTTTTATGGAGGTCTTAAAGACAAGACTGTTGCAGAAGGGATAGATTTCTGGGGGCCTGTTTCAGGTTCTGCTAATCAACTGATAAACAACTTAATGGGGGGACTACGCAGTGGTCTGACTTACGGTGGAGCTCGCAGTATAAAAGAACTTCAAAGAAAGGCAGAGTTCATAGAAGTAAGCGCTAGCTATCTCTCCGAAAGTAAACCAAGACCTGATACAGCGGGTAGAGGGTAGAGGTCTGTCATGGTTACCAGTAAGAAGATTTTTGATCCAGTTCATGGTTTTATAAGGCTGAGCACTTTGGAAGCATTCCTTGTCGACTCGCCGGTCTTCCAACGACTTCATTATATACGCCAGCTGGGAGTGACATACCTCGTCTATCCCGGAGCGACTCATACTCGCTTTGAGCATTCACTGGGCGTCATGCAGGTAGCAAGTCAGATCTTTGATCAAATTGCCTCTCGCTTACCTGAAGACATCTCTATAGATGGATCAATCCCTTACTGGCGCCAAATATTGCGTCTTGCAGCACTTTGTCACGATCTAGGGCACCTGCCTTTTTCTCACGTTGCTGAAAAAAATCTCCTAGGCAAAGGGGGGCATGAAAAATGGACTCTTTATGTTATAGAAAGTCACCACCTTAAAGATCTTTGGCAAATGCTGGAATCTGAATACCCAGGTCGAAATCCAAAAAATGATGTCATTAAAATATCGTTAGGGGAATCTAGTATCCGACAGATAGATCATCCTATTGCAAATGAGTGCCTATCTGATTGGGAGCGGGTTGTAAGCCAAATGATCACCGGTGATTTTTTTGGAGCCGATAGAATTGATTATCTTCTTAGGGACTCCCGTTGTACAGGGCTTTCATATGGCCTTTTTGACTATCAACAACTTATCGAGATGCTTAGAGTTCTTCCAAGTAATGAGCACTCAAGATGGGAGCTTGGTATAGAAGAAAATGGAGTACAGTCTTGTGAGGCTCTTCTTCTTGCAAGACACTTCATGCATAAAAGGGTGTATCAATACCCGTCAGTAAAGGCCTATGGCTACCATATGGCCCGTTTTATGAAGTATATTTATGATAAATATAACCCTCTAGAAAGTCTGAATGAGTACCTCTCTTTTACTGATAACACTATCCTAGTCGAGGCTCAAAAAGAGATGAAGAAATCTTCTGATATCCATCCAGACTGTTTAGCATTGTTCGATAGGTCAAAAAGATATGTTTGTATGGAGATTACTAAAGAGTTAGACGTGCAAGGATTGCAAGAATTTTTAGTAAAGAAAGGTTTTTGTTGTGATCATCTTGACTTTGGGGTAAACAACAGCAACGAGCAAAGGACCTCTACATTTCCAGTCTTGAAGAAATCAGGAACAATAGTGGATGGCTTGGATTGTTCGAGGCTTTTAATAGCTCCCTATATTACCGCTGATGTTTTTATTCCGAGCGAGCTTCATAAAGAATTAAATCAGTCCACTGCTGTATAAAGTGAGGAATGGCTTTTGATAAGTAAATACATAACCCAGATTAGAAACTCTCTTAGTCAGTTTTCTGCTGGCGAAAAAATGTTTATCGTAGCAGCCATGTTTTGTAGCTACCTCATATCGGCAGAGTATGCTATCGTTCGACCGGTGAGTAATTCGCTTTTTATTGCAAGTTATGGAGCTAAGGCATTCCCCTGGGCTTGGATTTTGAGCATTCCTTTAAACTTGTTTATTGTCACATTGTATAACAGGTATCTAGGAAGATTAGGTTGTTTTTCTCTGTTCTTTATCATAGCTTCTATTGTTACCGGGATAAATGCTTTATCTTCAGTGCTTTTATCTATGCACTCCGTGGTCCCTTTCCTTTATTACATCTGGAAAGATATCTATGTGATGCTTATGTTCCAGCTACTATGGTCTGTGATCCATACCAGCACTCATCTTTCCAGGGCAAAATATCTATATGGTCTGTTATTTGGAGTTGGAGCTGTAGGGGGACTTACAGGCAGTGTGATAGCCGGTAGTTTTGCTGTTAGTGTAGGTTCTGAAAATCTTCTTTTGTTTACCATACCTATATACACGCTGCTAATATTTGCTTATAAAATGTTGATTAAATTTAGCGCTTCTACCGAGCAGAAGGTCGCCTCGGATATAAAAAATAATGCTCCATTTAAAGAATCTATTTCATTGATTTTAGGTTCAAGGTTATTGTTTTCTATCCTGCTAATGGTCGCTTTTATGCAGATTACTGCAACATTAACAGATTTTCAATTCAATAATTACCTGGAAAAACTCTATCCTGAAAAAGATGTGCGTACCCAGTATTTTGGCAGGCTATTGGCTTTTGGTAATATCCTTACTATGACATTCCAGTTCATAGGTGTTTATGCCCTTATTAAACTAATGGGCAAGTATAAGACTCATTTGATGATACCGATAGTTCTTGGGTTTAATTGCTTCTCATTTATCCTATTTCCTGTTTTCGGCGTTATATCCTATGCTTTTCTTACGATAAAATGTTTCGATTTTTCTCTTTTCAACGTTATAAAGGAGATGCTTTATATACCTTTGAAAACAGAAGAAAAATTCCGAGCAAAAGCTTTGATTGATGTTTTTATGTATAGAGGATCTAAGATATTTGCTTCTTTCGTTGTTATGATTGCTCAGTTGTTTTTTGCAAATTCGGTGGTCGGGGCTCTGTCATGGGTTAACTTATTGCTTTTTATCACATGGTGCTTTGTCGTCTATTCTATAAAAA
Organism: Chlamydiota bacterium; assembly: GCA_016866585.1. GTDB lineage: Bacteria > Chlamydiota > Chlamydiia > Chlamydiales > Rhabdochlamydiaceae > VGMB01. Next base: position 2,342 of record VGMB01000020.1, on the reverse strand, counting down.
AATGTTATGATGATCCAGAGCCTGTGAAAGAGCCTGCTCAAAGCTAAATATCATGAGAATAAATGCTGTGCGAAGGACTAACCTCGTATAGACTAGATCCGCTTGCTCTTTTAATTGATTGCTTTTTCCAATCTTTGACTTTTCCACCTGTTGTTAATACATAAAATGTATCAAGTTGTCCTCTATACTTGTCTTTCATCGGAGAATCCATGCCAATAGGCAAGGTCACAGCGACTGTCTTACCTTTATTAAAGTGAAGGCAGTGAACATGCTCATGACCTCGAAATACCATTTTTACTTTAGCGTAATCCGAGCTGATCAGTCTCAAGTAGTGTTTTATGTCTTTAACGGAAAGTTTATACATTCTATACTCAAGGGACTCAATCTGAGATTCTCCCTCATCCAGCTTGATATCTGCCCAACAAAAGCCATTGACATTCCTATTGTATGAATTCCTGATGTCTCTAGTTGCAAGGGTGTGAATTTTTTTTGCAGCTATTTGCTGCTTGATTCTTTTTTTTTCATTTTTTTCTGTAGTAACGTCTAGGAGCTCTTCATAGTTTATGGAATCATCAATTTCAATAGATCTCACTCTGGAGCTTAAAAGATGGTATACATTTCTGGAAGAATACGAATTTATATTTTTGACTGTTGTATAGTCGTTATTTGATCTTGTGTTTAAAAGGGGGTAGGCGTCGAAGTGAATGTCAAATAGTCCATGTGAAAATAAAACAAACTGGAGCTCATCTTCACTTTCTTTTTGGGCGATAAAAACTCCAAGCGGCATCGTATTGTAAAATATATCTAAGAGCTCTTTGGTTTTCGCGTTATTTATGAAATCTAAAAGATTGCTGTCAAGCCCATGAAATACTGAGTTGATTTCTGTGTCCTCATGATTGCCTCGTATTAAGGTTATATTTCCAGGGTTCTCCATACGCAAAAGCATAAGCAGCTCAAATACCTGCATAGAATACATGCCTCTGTCTCCGTAATCACCTAAAAATATTAGCTGCGTACTTTCATGGCACTTGAAGTTTTCGTCCAGATGGCCTTGTTCTTGTAACGCTATTAGGTTTTGCAACAAACTTTTTAGGTCTCCATGTAGATCTGCTCGTACAAATACATTTGCTTGTTGAGTTAATACCTTTTTCTCCACCACGCCTGAGTCTCCATCATCGTGACGTATGGGAAATGAGGTGTTGTGCCTATTTATGATGTGTATAAATTGCTTTTTATCGAAGGGGAAAAAGTCGAAAAAACTTCCATCTTCATTCCAGTGGGAGTTGTAGAGAGTTAATAGATCTTTGGTTGTGATGTAAGCTGCAGCTTTTTCGTGATTAATTTTCTCTATCAGACCTTGGAGGTGGTTTCTTCGTTGAAGAATCCTTTCATAGTCGTGTTTTACGGTGAAAAAATCATCGAGTACTTTAAGTTCCCGGATATTAACCTCTAAAGATTGCTTGTGTGTTTCCGCTATTTGATATGTATTCATGAGCTCTGTTTCTTCTGCTACAAGAGCTCTTATTTTTTCTTTAACAAGATCGCTGGATTTTAGTGAGCGTAAAGATTCGAGCTCAGTTGTGAGTTTATTTTGCTTCTTATCCTTACAAATGCAACAGAAAATGTAAAAAAAAGCTTTATTACATCTGTAAATAGAGTTGTTGCTCTGCTCTGAAATAGCATTAATTTCTTCTAGCTGAAATATAAGATCCTGGATTATTGAGTTTGTTTGCTCTGTGATAGTTGCGTTTTCAATTAAAAGAAGATGTTTTAGATGGTCTATATTACCTGTTAGATTTTTTATTGCTTCTAGTTGGTTTAGGCTTTCAAAGTATTCACGTTTGATTTCTGAGGCTGATTTTGTTGGGAGTGTGTTGCTGCTTACTAACTGATTGCTAAAATACTCGCGCTCTATTTTTGGTAAAAGGTGTGTTGTTAGGTGCAACAGATCGCTTTGAGCTTCTTCCGCGCTATCGTAAAGCTGAATTTGCCTGTAATCAGAGTAAACGTGTTTTAAAGGGTTCGCTAGGTGTGATTTTTTTTGTGAGACATCTAGCTCGTTTTTCTCTTTTTGCTGGATTCTGTTTTCTGTGCCTGTAATCGTTGAAACTTGTGTATAGTTAGATGTTGTGTAAATAATTTTAGATATTGACATTGTGGTCTATTCCGTAAAATAGAAAGTAAAGGATAATATCTAAAAATAGTAGAGATTTTAATGGAAGAAAATAAAAAGGCTGGCGCACCAGCCTTTAAGTTTTTTTATATAGAAGACTCTTTTATGGGGTACTGAGGATGTATTGTTGTTATTCTATCTTCAGGATTAGAAATATAAGGCTGTTTGA
>VGMB01000019.1 GCA_016866585.1 Chlamydiota bacterium | reverse complement strand
AATATCAACTCCAGAGATGTCTTCTGATAAAGTGTATTCAAACTTATGAAACGCATTGAATGGATCAGAAAACATGATCGGATTTAGCTTAACTTTATATACAGTCCCTGTCTCTGGATCTGTGATCTCGACAAACTCCATCGTGGAAAGTTCTTCTAGAACTTGCTTTTCGTCATAGATCATTTCCCTTTCAGCAACAGGACAGATTTTTGGGATCTTTGCTGCCATCACAAGGTTTGCCGTCATAACAGAGCTTACTACATAGTCAAGGCTGTAAATTTCGTTTTCATCTGTAGGTGGTGTTATGCCAGATCTAGATGCTTTGAGCTCTGATAGAAATATGAAAGAGGCTTGTTCAAGCGCTTTGTTTTTTGTTTCTACCCTTCCTGTATAGCATATCGATGAATCTGTTGCAGCCGCTGCGATCCTGCGTAGGTTACCAGTATTTTCAACTTTTCTATCACTGCTGCTAGAAATACCTTGCGTGACATCTATACGATTTCCACTTTCATCAAGGTAAGATTGGCCATTCACTGGGCTGTTTTTTTGCAGAACATGTGTTGTAGCAAGTTGATTGTCATCAACGATGCCTAACTGCTCCCTGAGTTCAGGATGCTGTATTTTTATCACAGATTTTAAGTCATGTCTGTTAGTTATACTATGTGCGATCTGTTGTTTATATTTTTTTATTGCCGAGTCTGTGAAGTAAGAGAAAGTTTGATTCAACTTCATTTTATCAAATAGGCCTTGGATTAAACTTTCAATAAATCCTTTGACTCCTCCTATTTTAAATCCGCTAGGATTTCGTCGTTTAATCTCGTGGGTACAAATGTGATCTAAGCTTTCGTGACTATCGCTACTGGAAGATCGCTCAGAATTCGCGCTTGTTGACAGGCTTGTATCAGCAATTTTTTGAATCCTATTTTCCCATAAACCTTCATCAATATAGCGTATAGTATTTGAAATTTTAAATTGGAGATTGTCATAGTTTTTTTTCTGTGGTGCAGTTCTACAAACTACATCGAAACTAGAATTATTGTTATTACTTTCTGGAATTATTGTTGCCATATAATTACACTTATTAAATTTATTTGCTTTAATTATTTTATCACTTAAATACTTTTATCGTAATGGAAAGATAATTTTAATTTGTTTGTAATAAAATTGTTTTGTTGGTATTTTAAAAAAGTGTTATCTTTTTCTTAAAATAAATTATAAAAAGTGCGGTAAAAATGAACTTACTAAGTGATGTCAAATTAGTTCTTTTAGATTTTGATGGTCTTCTTGTGGATACAGAGCAGCTTCATTTTTTAGCATATAAAAAAATGTGTTTGTCTTATGGTTTTGTTCTTCCTTGGGAATTCAAAGATTTTTGTGAAGTTGCTCACAGAAGTTCTACCGGTATAAAAGAAAAAATTTATTTAGACATCCCAGCTCTTAAGCAGATCGAACCAGACTGGTCTGTTTTATATGCTAAAAAAAAAGTTGAGTATAAGAAAATTTTAGAAAACGATCCTATTCATCTTTTGCCTGGAGTAAAGTGTTTTTTAAACGCCTTAGAGCAAAGAAATATTTCTCGAGCTGTTGTTACTAATTCACCTAGAGAACAGATAGATGCTATTAAAAGCAAGATCCCAGAGCTCTCTATGATACCCTATTGGTATACAAGAGAAGATTATAAAAATGCGAAGCCTGAGCCGGATGGTTATCTCAAGGCTCTTGCTGATTTAGCTCAACCTGGCGATAAGGTTTTAGGATTTGAGGATACTTACAGGGGATTTACAGCCCTTGATTCAGCTAAGGTTAAGGGAGTCGTTGTGTCAGATCTTCTCAGTGAGGAATTTATTGGAGCTCTTAAGTCCAAGGGTGCTGAAATATACCCATCTTTTACAGAGTTGCTTTCTCAGCTATAAAAAACTTTTACCAGATAAAGCCCATGAGCTTCTGCAGCTTTACCTGCAGCCTTCCTGTCTTTGAGTTCAAGGATAGTGGGTATCTGGTTGGGATTTCTTTTTTTTCCGCCGACTTCAAGCAAAGTCCCTGTAATGTTTCTTACCATTTTGTATAAGAAGCCATTTCCCTCAAACTCCAGTATCATACCACCAGCTTCAGGGATAAAGTCTATTCTGAATATTGTCCGAACTGCATCCTTACCTGCACTGCCTTCGTCCTGCTGGTTGGCAAAAGATGAAAAGTCATGAGTGCCAACAAGATGTTTTGCCCCTTCCTTCATAGCTTCTATATCAAGTTTATGCAAAACATGTAAAGCATACCTTCTTTTAAAAGGATCGCTTATTGTGTCTAAATGTAACCTATATTGATAAATCTTCTTCACTGCACTGTATCTAGCATGGAAAGTGTCCTCTGCCAGCGTTAGTTCTAATATTCTAATATCTTTTGGTAACAAGCAGTTTAATGAGTAGCATGTTTTGGTTGTATCTATAGGGTGCTCTGCATCAAAATGTGCCACTTGTCCAAGAGCATGTACTCCACTATCGGTCCTTCCTGAGCCGTTGACTTTTATTGTATTGCGCAGGATTTTACCTAAAGCTGATTCAATCACATCTTGGATGCATACACTGTTGGTCTGGCTTTGCCATCCACCATAACTTGTTCCGTCATAGGAAATCACCATTTTATATCTCGGCATGCATGATCTCCATCAGAGCCTTAGCAATCCATATGTCTTCTTTTGTTGTTATTTTGATGTTCCTGTAGCTTGAGAGTACTATCTTTGGTTTTAGGCCCAATAGTTCAGCAAGTGCAATATCATCGGTTGCTGTTATGTTGTTTTGGTTTGCTAAATCCAGACCTTTCCAAAGCAGTTTTGAAGACAGTATTTGTGGTGTTTGCATCTCCCAGAGTTTAGATCGATCCAGGGTGGCAATAGCATATCCAGAATGGTCAACTTCTTTTATGGTATTTTTAGCGGGCACACCAAGGGCTGCTGCTTTGTGCTCTATACCTTCTTCGATTAGGTTTAAGATCTCTTTTTGAGATACAAGGGGACGCGCGCTATCGTGGATGCATATGTATTGCGCTTCAGGAGACACCCTAAGCAACCCCTGCTGTACTGAACCCTGTCTTGTTATTCCAGGAGGAGCAAACCGTATTTTTTCGTCTGTATATTCTGAAAAGTAATGGGTGTTATTACTGTCACAAACAATGACGATCTCTTTTATCAAAGGACATTTTAGAAATAACTCTAGACTATGGTGTGCAATTAACTTGTTTCCAAGAGGTAGGAATTGTTTAGGCACAGCCGATCCAAAACGTGATCCTGTCCCTCCTGCAAGAAGCAGGGCTGATATAAAATGGCTCATGACCTTATATTCTTTTTTATAAGGAAATTATACAGGAAAAATTGGCAGAATGCAGCAAAAAACTGATTCTGCCAAATAGAGAATATTAGGAAAGGTGCTTGCTGACGAGTTTTGTCATTTCGAACATGTTAACAGATTTTTTTCCGAGTACTTTTGCAAGTTTTTCATCGGGATTGATAAAGCGCTTATTTTTAGTGTCTTGGCATTTGTTTGCTTTGATGTAAGCCCAAAGTTTTTTTGTTACTTCAGTACGTGGCATTGGGCCTCTGCCGACAACTGCCGCGAGGTCTTCACTGATTTGCATTGGTTGCATAAATTTTGATTGAGGCGCTGCTTGCTTCTTAGACATTGGTTTCTCCTTATTATTGCAATAATTTATAGCCAGAGAGATGTTGAGAAAGCTCTCAGGGTAAATGTTCGAGGTAGTATTATCCATTTCCTCGAATGTCTTGTTGTATATCTCCATAGATATTATAGTCAAAAAAAATCGATCTGTCCTTGAAATTTGTTTCATTCTTAAGCATTTTCTTGCAATTAGCAGATATCCGTGGCAATGTAAAACCTTTGTGAAAAAGAAGTTGGACATATGGTTATCGATTCGTTTCTACAAGATGTTAGAAGTTTGCTATTATCCGAAAAAGAAAGATTGGCTCCTTTAGTAAACAATCTAAAGTCAACCAATTTTCGCGATGAAAAGTATGATGTGATCTCTTTGGACGAAAAGCTTGTAGAGTTTTTACAAAATCCATCTTCGATTAAGAAAATAATGGAAAACCTTTCTAAGGAAGATGCGTTCATCATTAAATCGATCATAGTAATAGACCAACAAGATCAACTTCTTGATCAAAAAAACCTGTCAGATGATGCATTTCAAGAACGATTCGAAGATCTTATTAGATATCTACATACTGTTGAAGACTTCTATTCAGAAATTGGTGGTATCATAGGGTATCATTACTCTATGTTATGTCTTCTTTGTCAGCTTGAGGTCTCAACATCAAGTGAGCAAGTTTACTATCATTCACCAGATATGATTGATATTTCTATGGAGATAGACAGTGTTCATGATGCTATTTTTTATTCTATAGAGAAAATGTCATCTATTGCAGAAATCTATCCTGTCGGTGGTGCAGCAGACAGATTGAACCTTGTAGATCCATCGTCAGGACAGCCTTTGCCTGCTGCAGAGCTCATGTTTTGCGGTAAGACGCTTTTAGAAAGATTGGTTGTTGATGTTCAGGTTAAAGAATATCTATATTATAAATTAAAAGGTGATCAACTCTGTATACCTATAGCGATGATGACGTCTACAGAAAAAGATAACCATCGAAGAATTTTACAATTATGTGAAAAACATAAGTATTTTAATAGACCCAAGGAAAGCTTCTTTTTCTTTTGTCAGCCTCTGGTTCCCACTATTAATATTGAAGGTAAATGGGGTATGAAGGGAACTATGCAGCCCTTGCTAAGGCCAGGAGGTCATGGTGTAATATGGAAGCTGGCCAGAGATTCTGGGTGTTTTAATTGGATGAAACAACAAAATGTGCAAAAAATTCTTGTAAGGCAGATCAATAATCCTATAGCAGCAGAGGACTATGGTCTTTATGCTTTTAGTGGTATAGGTCTGAAAAATGATCTTACAATAGGTTTTTGTTCATGCCCAAGAGTTGTTAAGTCTGCAGAGGGAACAAATGTCTTAGTAGAAAAAGAAAATAATCTGCAAAAAACCTATACATTAACCAATATAGAGTATTGTGATTTTCAGAAGTATGGGATCAGTGATGAGCCTATTAATGCTGAATCTAACTATTCTAAATTCCCTTCTAATACTAATCTTCTATTTTTAGATCTTGGAAAATTACAAGAGGCTCTAAAGGAAACTCCTATTCCTGGTATGTTGATAAACTTAAAAAAGATTTCATTTTTAGATGACGAAGGCGCTCGTAAGGAACAGTTATTGGCAAGGCTTGAATCTATGATGCAAAATATTGCTGATTCTTTTTCCGAAGATCACTTGGTTTATAAAGGTGAAATGAAAGGTGCCTATATTACTTTTAATCATCGTTCAAAAACGATATCGACAACGAAAAAAGAATATGTTCTTGGAGCTTCATTACTTGAAACTCCCGAAGGGTGTTATGTCGATATGATGAAAAATGCCAAAGAACTTCTTCATCGCTGTGGTGTTGTCTTACACGAAAATGAAGGAGACTTTCATCGCAATTTTTCTTTTCTTTACCATCCCGCTTTAGGGCCGATGTATTCTATTATATCACAAAAGATCCGAGGTGGTGAGATTTTTGCCGGTTCAGAGCTTGAGCTCGATATAGCCGATATCGATTTTAGTGACTTCACATTGAAAGGAAGTTTGAGAGTATCTGCAGAAAATATTATGGGTCATATCCATGATAAAAAATTGCACTATAGTAATAATACTGGCAAATGCACTTTGAAAAATGTTTCTGTTTTGAATCGAGGAATAGATTACGAGCAGGGATACATACCATGGAAATCTGAGATTAAACGTAAAGAGTCTTGCCAAATTCAAATTCTTGGAAATGGGGAGTTTTACGCCGAAAATGTTGTCTTAAAAGGCAATATTGCTGTTGTTGTAAAAGATGGCACTAGAGTGGTTGCTGTCCAAACTGAAACAGGTGTAGATTTCCTTGAAGAACCTATTAACCAAGGTTCTTGGTTTTGGTGCTTCTATTTCAACTGTAACAAAAGAATTGTTTTAGAAAGAATTAGCAAATAAAGAGGAGCTGCTAGTTAACAGCTCCTCTTTTATTACTTACACATGTAAAGATGTAGGAGCGGATTGTCTCGGGCAGCATGTGTTTTTTATTAAAAGGTAGGCAGCTATACCAACTAAGGCTCCAACAGCTCCAACTGTTGCGTAAGACCTGTTCTGGTCTATAAATTCTTTGAGCGAGTTGATGTGAGGCTGCGCAAAATCAATAGCAGAACGCGCTATCTCAAAAGCTTTTGCAGCAACTGCAGCGACATGAGTTGCTATTACGCTACCCACTTCAAATGCTGATTGTGCAATTTCATCTCTTCTTTCAAAAGCTGCTTTACCCATTTCCATAGCGCTTTGTCCAATAGTTGCAACGTTTTTCCCCATCCAGATAGCAATTGCAGAAGCGTTTTGGGTAAGTTGGGAAATATGTTCACATGTAGCGCTTGATATTGATGTAATCGTGCTCATTGGTTCCTCCTTGAATCTATAGGGTTTGTTGCTCTTGCTAGGCGCGAGCAAATTTCTAGTCATTTATAAAATAATAGGCGTAAAGATTACGTTAACCTGTTGTTAAGGTAAAGATAAATTTAAATCCAAATATTTTTCGATAAACATGGAAAAAATTGTATTGCCGGAAGGAATCTGCTTCTAGTTTTTGACTTTTTTTTTTCAATACGAAATACTCAATATTATATGAAAAGTATAAAGAGGATTTATGAACGAGAATATGCAAGAACTAATAGTAAACTTAGAAGACAGGCTCCTTCACATGTGGAGGTATCTTTGACTTGGCTCTAAAAGAGCAGAAAGTTGAGGAATTAGAGAGAATGATGCAGGAGAGTAATTTTTGGGATGACAATGATGCAGCCCAGAAGGTTATTAGCTCTTGTAATGAGCTTAAGTCTTGGACTGTTCCCTATAGAGAAATCAAGCAGGGAGTAGAAAATGTTAAAGCCCTTCTTCCTGAAGTTGTAGAACTTGGCGATGCGGATATGCTTGAAGCTATGCGTAAAGAACTTTCTCATTGTGACAAAGTTCTTGCGGAGATGGAAGTTCGTAGGATGCTTTCAGGAGAGATGGATATAAAAAATTGTTTCTTAAGCATAAATGCTGGTGCAGGCGGTACTGAGGCATGCGACTGGGCTCTTATGCTTTCAAGAATGTACCTGCGTTGGGCTACAAATAAAGGTTTTAAAGTAGAGCTCCTTGACACTGTCGAAGGGGATGTTGCTGGAATCAAAAGTGTCACCTATAAACTAATTGGTCCTTATGCTTTTGGATATGCAAAAGCGGAGAAGGGAGTCCATAGATTGGTTAGGATTTCTCCTTTTGATAGTAATGCAAAACGACATACTAGCTTTGCTTCGGTAGACGTCACTCCAGAAATTGATGATGATATACAAGTCGAGGTGCGTCCTGATCAAATTCGTGTAGATACTTATAGAGCATCAGGTGCTGGAGGTCAGCACGTTAATAAAACAGATTCCGCTGTTCGTATCACCCACTTAGAAACAGGGATCGTTGTCTCTTGCCAAAGTGAGAGAAGCCAGATCCAAAACCGAGAAACGTGTATGAAGATGCTTAAAGCAAAGTTATACGACAAAGAACGCCTTGAAAGAGAGTCTATGCTTCAGGAAATGGGTGGTGAGAAAAAAGAAATTGCTTGGGGCAGTCAAATTAGAAATTATGTTTTTCAACCCTATACTCTTGTAAAAGATACAAGAACTAAGTATGAAGTAGGGAATATCGATGCTGTTATGGATGGCGAAATCGATGATTTTATCAACGCCTACTTAAAAGAATTTGGTTGAAAAGCATGAGCCTAGAAAATTTTGATATCCGATACTCAGAAGAAATTGATTTGCTATTTTTGAATAAATGGGCATCTCAAGATCAGGTGATTTGTTGGCTTCCTTTCTGTGATGATAGGGAAATGGAGTCTGCAACAAATTGTTGGATTGGTTTTTCAAAATTCAAAGCAAGCTTAACTGCTACAATTAACAATGTTCCGTGCGGCATCGCAACTCTATTTTTGATGCCGTACAAAAAAGTTGCTCATCATTCTATGTTTAAGATCGTTGTTGATCCAGATTTTCAAAATCAAGGCGTTGGTTCATCATTAATTAAAAATATCAAACATCTGGCAAAAAATCGCTTCAAATTAGAACTTTTACACATCGAAGTCATGGATAAAAACCCCATCCTTTCTTTGCTTTTTAAACAGGGCTTTAAACAGATTTTATATCAAGAAGACTATTTTAAAGATGGTGATACATTCATACCCAGAGTCTTGCTAGAAGCCAATCTGATGGAGGATGTATAATGAAAAAGATCACAGATGAAATCTCTATTCGTCCTGTAGAAGATGGTGATGCAATTTTACTGAAAAAATGGTTAAATGATCCAAAGATTCTTTGTTGGTTTCCGATGATAAATGAAATCGAGATCGACGATTCTATTCGTATATGGATGAGTTATTCAAAAATGGGTGCTGGCATCACTGCGCTTTATAATGGCAAGCCTTGCGGTATGTTTAATTTATACATACAACCGTTCAAGAAAATTGCTCATAATAGCTTATTTTCTATCATTGTAGATGAAGAATGTAGAGGGCGGGGTGTTGGAAAAGTTTTAATTGAAGAAGGGCAAAAGCTTGCTAAAGATGTCTTCAATATATCTCTTCTTTTACTTGAAGTTTATGAAGGTAACCCTGCTCGCAGGCTTTATGAAAGAATGGGTTTTTCCTGTTATGCAGAGCAAAAACACTACGTAAAAGAAGATGGAAAGTATTTGTCAAAGTTTTTTATGCAAAAAAAGATATGAGCTGGAAAGATACTTTTAAAAAATTGCTTGGTAAAAAGAAGCCCGTAATAAAAAAAAGTTCTTTTTGCGAGCAAGGTGTTTACGACCTGCAGCAAATATTTTCTGAAATCAATCTTCAATATTTTAGTGGTGCATTGGATCTTTCTATACATTGGTTCGGACGAAAAAAGACCTCTCGAAGAATAAGAAGAAAAGTTTTAGGATATTATGACAGTAAAAATAAAAGGATTAAGATTCATCATTCTTTAAATAATTCTTTTTATCCCCCCTACTTTATTGCTTATGTAGTTTATCACGAGATGCTACATAGTGCTGAACCTCCGATTCAAGGTCTGTATAAAAGGAAGGTTCACCATAAAGAATTTAGGGATAAAGAAAAGTTATTTCATGGGTATGGCCAAGCTAAGGAATGGGAAAAACAAAACCTAGAGAAGATTTTAAACGGAAGATAAAATTATGGCAGGGCACAGTAAGTGGGCAAATATTAAACACAGAAAGGGAAGAGCTGATGCAATTAAAGGTAAAATCTTTTCTCGTGTTACTAAAGAGATCATTAGTGCAGTAAAGCAAGGTGGACCAGATCCTAAGTCTAATCCTAAATTGAGATTAGTTCTTCAAAAGGCAAAAGAAGTAAACCTTCCCAATGATAATATCGAAAGAAACATCAAGAAGGCCTCTTCTACAGACCAAGCAGACTTCGTTGAGATGACGTATGAGCTTTATGGTCATGGTGGGGTCGGCATTCTGGTAGATATCATGACGGATAATAAAAATAGAATTTCTTCCGATATGAGAATCGCTACTAATAAAAGGGGAGGAACTATTGCAAGCCCAGGTTCTGTTGCTTTTAACTTTGATAAAAAGGGAGTAATTCAGCTTGCTAAGCAGGGTATTAACGAAGATGACCTCTTTCTAGCCGTCTCTGAGGCTGGCGCAGAAGATTTTGAATCCGTTGATGATTTGTTTATTATAACCACTCCTCCAGATCTTCTTTTTCAGGTAAAAGAAAAAATTCAACAAATGGGTCTTACTTGCGAACAAGCTGAATTCGAAATGATTCCTAAGGTTTATGTGGAATGTAACGAAGAAACGGCCAAAGCTAATGAAGCCCTTATAGAATGGATTGAAGCATTAGATGACGTGGATGCTGTTCATCATAACATGAATAAGTCTGAGTAGTAATTTTTTTTAATAATCCCATTTGTTTTGAATGGGATTATAATTCTTGTAGAAACATTTTTTATTGATTTTAACTCTCGATAATTTCTGGATTTGTGTTATAATTAATACACTATGATTAACAATTTAGATTTTAAAAATTTTTACGATCTGCACTCTACTCAGGGGAGTGATACCGTCTTTTATTTAAAAAGAAATGGTAATCTAGGTCTTAAGTGCTTTAGTCTACAAACATTTATTGGCCTAGATAACGAAAAAAATCGGAATGTATGGCGTATTTTTGAAGCTCTTGCAAAAAAAGAGTTTGGGGAAGATCGTTTTAACCGTATTCTTAAAAATAGAAATATAAATATTAATCAAAAAATCTCACAAGGATCACCTTTAACAAAAGGTATTATTAAAAGCTTTTTGCTTGGAACCTCAAAGGTTTTACTTAAAGACATTCAGGCTCCAGATGATTTGGAAGTTAAATGGTTTCTTCCTTCACAACTGAAAAATATGGTTGATACCCTACATAAGTTTCCTATTATAGAGGACACTTTCTTTTTTAAAATAAATCTAGAGAGTATTATAAATTTTTTATCCTATAGCAAAACTGAATTCCAAGATATTGAAACTCATACTCTATGGAAGAATCTAAAAGGGAAAAACAGCTATAACTATATGGAGTTCTTATCTAAAGCTATAGGACTAAAAAAAATGGAAGAGGGGGAAGTTATTCCCGCTCCTTATACTCATGGTGTTGATGACTATTACTACGTCTTCAAAAAGATATGCACTAATGGTCTTGTTGCTTACGCTCTTAAGCCTGTTTCCTCATTTTCTCTTGCAAGACCCTTGATTGTATTTAGGCCAACAGTTTTACAGCCTGATTCAGAAGATGCTTTATATACTGTGATAAATGATTTAAATGAGAGCTTAGGCGAGCCTGGGTATATGGCAGCAAAAGATGAACTATCACAACTAATGCGTGATCCTGAGTTTAGAAGAGAAGGAGTGAAAATCGATATCGCAGGATTTAGTCTTGGAGGAAACCATGCGCAGCGGTTCTTTGTTGATAATTACGCAAATGTAGCTCACATGTACACTGTTAATGCTCCGAGTGTTGAAAGATCCTTGGCTGAAAATTTCGCATCCAGAATAAATGCACTCCCAACAACATCCCAAGACGCAGCATTTAAAATTAGTGCTATGCGTGTTAGAGATGACTTGGCACATTATGTTGGTCAAAAGCATGTGGGGTGGGGTATTAGTAATCCCAGAGTCAAGAAGGAATGTCTCCAGTTCGATTTTGTAGACAGAACACAGACTGAAGCTGAATTTTCATTCGGAGATAGGTTGAATAGGCATATACAGCATTTTTTAAATCAACCTGATGTATTATTTGTTGCAGAAAGACATGAGTCGTCAGATTTCGATATGCAAGTAGATAACACGGGAAATTCTAGGGCTATGTTTTGGGAAAGTATGCGTGTTAATTTTGGATCGAGGGTGGTTTTACCTTTGCTAAAAGTAGTTAATTTAGTGTTCTTACTCTGCCATAAATATTTATATATTTCTCCTGTGTCTTATTCAGAGCCTCGGTATAAATATCCCTGGATGTCTGAAATAAATTCATAATTTTTTTATAAAATGTCGTACAACAATTGGCAGAAGTGTGATTATGCCAAGTCCCAAAAGTGCAATCTCTGTTTGTTTATTTAAAAAGTCGTGCGTTGAGAAATGTGTATGTTGCTCCATGGCAATTTTAAACCCTTTACCGGCTTGAGCTAAAACCCATGATAGTGGCAGTGTGCCAACAAATGTTGTCCATATAAATGTCCATAAGGGAATTCTCATTGATGCGGCAAAAACGTTGATCATCCAAAAAGGAAAAAGGTGGCAAAAACGCAGTCCTAATAAGTAGAAAATTTTATTGTTATCGAAATTTTTTTTGAATTTATTGGGAGTAAGTGAAATTGTTCTTTTTTTGTAATAGATTTTTAATGCGAATTTAATCACTAAAAAATATGCAACAGCTCCAATTGTTTCACAAAGAGAAATGAATATCACAGCAAAAGGCAAAGGATATATTGTTCCGCTTAGCAGTGAGATGAGCGTTGAGTCGGGTATAACAAACAAAATTGATACAATATATACACCAGATAGAAGCAGTGTAAATAAGAAGGGGTGTAGTGATTCATATTGAATTAACGAAGAAAAATCACTTCTAAGTTTCTCCATTTTTATTGGATTTTGAAAGTTTAGCCATATGATTCCTAGAACTAAAATTACGACAAATAGTCCTGCTAGAAATGTTGCAAATTTTTTATGATGTTTGAAATCTAACAGATTCACTTTTTGTCACCTTGTATTTTAATTCGGGTATATTCGAAATTACTAGGTTTGTAAAGATTTATATGTCAAAAAAAATATAA
>VGMB01000018.1 GCA_016866585.1 Chlamydiota bacterium | reverse complement strand
ATTCTCCATGCTGGTGGTAAGTTTGATAAAAATACGTATAAGGTTTCTGGCGGTCTTCACGGCGTGGGTGTATCTTGCGTGAACGCTCTTTCTACAAAGCTACATGTTGAAGTGAGAAAAGAAGGCAAGCTCTATGAAATGGATTTTTCGAAAGGTAAGCCTGAGACAGAACTGAAACATGTTGGAGATGCCTCCTCGACAGGTACTAGAGTTACATTCCTTCCTGATGATACAATCTTTACAGTTACAGTGTACGATTACGACATTCTTCTTAAACGCTTAAGAGAGCTTGCTTTCTTGAACAGAGGAATTAAAATAAACTTTGTCGACGAAAGATCGGATGAGCACGTTCCAGCTTCTTTCTGTTATGAAGGTGGAATCGTTTCTTTTGTTGAGTATTTGAATGAGAATAAGACACCGCTTTTTCCGAAACCTATTTATATTAAAGGGGAAAAAGAAGGCTCCGATGGCCCTATGGAATTTGAAGTGGCCATGCAATGGAATGACAGTTACACAGAAAATCTACATTCCTACGTGAACAATATTGCAACACGCTTAGGTGGAACTCACGTATCCGGTTTTTCAACAGCCCTAACTCGGGTGCTCAACCAGTACATTAAAAATCATAACTTTGCCAAGACTGACAAGATAAGTGTGTCTGGTGATGACATGAGAGAGGGTATGACTGCTGTTTTATCACTTAAAGTAGCGAATCCTCAGTTCGAAGGTCAGACAAAACAAAAGCTTGGTAATGGTGAAGCTGGATCTGTTGTTCAACAGATCGTGGGAGAAGAATTTGCTACCTACCTAGATGAAAATCCAGTTATCGCAAGAACGATCATCGAAAAAGCAATTCTTGCTGCACAAGCGAGAGAAGCTGCAAGAAAGGCTAGAGAACTTACTCTAAGAAAAACTGCTCTTGATAGCGCAAGGCTCCCAGGTAAACTTACGGACTGCCAAGAAAAAGATCCTTCACTTTGCGAGATATATATCGTTGAGGGAGACTCTGCGGGTGGTTCTGCCAAGGGTGGACGTGACAGAAGGTTTCAGGCTGTTCTTCCTATCCGCGGTAAAATTTTGAACGTGGAAAAAGCAAGACTTGAGAAGATTTTACAAAACCAAGAAGTTGGAGCTATGGTCTCCGCCTTTGGTTGTGGCATCGGAATAGACAACTTTAATTTAGAGAAGTTGAGATATCATAAAATTATCATCATGACCGACGCCGACGTTGACGGATCTCACATTAGAACTCTTCTCTTGACATTCTTCTATCGCCATATGCCAGCGCTTATTGAAAATAACTTTGTTTACATAGCTCGTCCTCCTTTGTATAGGGTCACTCGTAAAAAGGTCAGCCAGTACATCCACTCAGAGAAAGAAATGGATGAATATCTATTAAAGCTTGGAACAGGTGATGTGAAACTAAGGATCGCAGGACACAGCGACTTTGCTCCTGTAGATAGCGTTGAAAGTCTAGTAGACTCAATTCGTGAAATTGAGACATTTATAGCATCTATAGAGAGAAAAGGGATTCCGTTTAGAGAATTCCTTCATGCTAAAGATGATATGGGTCGTTACCCAAGATTCCAAGTGTCTCTTGGAGATAAAACGCGTTTTGTGTTCTCAGAGGAAGAGTTTACTGCTCTCAAAAAAGAAAATGAAGAGATCCAAAGGGCTCAACACGAAACAACAATTGCTGCGATTCCAGAGTTCGAAAGAACAGAAGAAATGATGAATTTCAAAGTCAGAGGTCTTCCGTTTATTGAGCTTTATGAAAAAGATAAACTCGATGTTCTACGTGATAAGCTAGCAAATCTTCAATTCTCCTTTGATCAGTACTTAACTGCGGAAGGTAAATTGTTTGATATCGTTGAAGATAACGAACATGAAACTTCAGTGTATACTCTGAAAGAAGGTATTGAATTCCTAAGGGTCAACGGCAGAAAAGGTATTGAAATACAGCGTTACAAGGGTCTGGGTGAGATGAACGCAGATCAGCTTTGGGAAACCACAATGGATCCAACAAAGAGAACATTACTTAAGGTTACCTTGCCTGACGCCATAGCGGCCGATCATATGTTTACGATGCTTATGGGAGAAGATGTTCCTCCTAGAAGAGCATTCATTGAGCAGCATGCTCTATCTGTTAAGAATTTGGATATCTAAGGGAGAATCTGCGACATGTCATATACAAAAGACGAGATCATACTACCAAGAAATGTTGAGGAAGAAGTTAAAGAGAGCTATCTTCGTTATTCGATGTCTGTGATTATCTCTAGAGCGCTTCCTGATGTCCGTGACGGACTTAAGCCCTCTCAGCGTAGGATATTATATGCGATGAGACAGCTTAACCTATCTCCAGGAGCAAAACACAGAAAATGTGCGAAGATTTCAGGTGATACATCTGGAGATTACCACCCACACGGTGAGACTGTTATTTACCCTACACTTGTTCGCATGGCTCAAAACTGGGCTATGAGATATAATCTTATCGATGGACAGGGTAACTTCGGATCTGTTGATGGAGACCCCCCAGCTGCTATGCGTTATACTGAAGCAAGGCTTACTCATGCTTCGATGGCGCTCATGGAAGATCTGGAGAAAGACACTGTTGACCTCGTTTCTAACTATGATGAAACAAAAACAGAACCCACGGTATTTCCTGCTAAGTTCCCAAACCTTATATGTAACGGATCCTCAGGTATTGCTGTCGGTATGGCAACAAACATAACACCACACAACCTTGGTGAGCTTATCAATGCAACAAATCTAGTGATTGATAATCCCTCGGTAACGATCGAAGAGCTCATGGAGGTAATGCCTGCCCCAGACTTTCCAACAGGTGGTATAATATGTGGCTATAGAGGGATCAAAGAGGCCTACCATACAGGCCGTGGCAAGATACTTCTCAGAGGTGTCATACGTGTAGAAGATTTAGACAATTCAGCCGATCGTCAAAGGCTCGTTATTGATGAGATACCTTATAATGTGAGCAAGTCCTTGCTCATTCAAAAGATTGCAGAATTGGTCACACAGAAGACAATACCCGGCATCTCTGATATACGAGATGAGTCTGATAAAGATGGTATGCGTATCGTTGTTGAACTTAAAAGAGGTGAAATCCCTGACGTAACTATCAATCAGCTATTCAAGTTCACAGATCTTCAGGTTACTTTCGGATGCAACATGCTTGCTCTTGACAAGGGGCTGCCAAGAACGATGAACATAAAACATATGATCTCTTCATGGGTTGATCACAGAATTGAAGTTGTTCGTAGACGTACTCGTTTTGAGCTAGCAAAGGCAGAAGCTAGGGCCCATATTTTAGAGGGTTATTTAAAAGCCCTGGATCATCTTGACGAAGTTGTAAGGATTATCAGATCAAGCAGCAGTCGTGACGAAGCCAGATCGATGCTTATGGCTCAGTATACCTTAAGTGAAAGACAGGCTAATGCTGTCCTCGATCTACGTCTTTACCAACTTACAGGACTTGAAAGAGAAAAAATTGAAGGTGAGTACCAAGAGCTCTTGGCGCGCATTTCTCACTTAAGAGCCGTTCTTGCTAGTGAGCTTTTAGTTCGCGGCATCATTAAGAACGAGCTTCAAGAGCTGAAGAGACACCATGCTTCTGAGCGTAAGACTAAGATTATAGCGGCAGAAGGTGAGTTCAATATGGAAGACCTTATCGCCGATGAACCTATCATCATCACAATTTCAGAAGATGATTATATTAAGAGAATGCCTATTGATACATTTAGAGAGCAGCGCAGAGGTGGTCAAGGTGTTATAGGTATAGAGATGAAAAAAGAGGCGGACACACTAAAAGATGTGTACGTAGCCTCTACGCACGACTATATTATGATCTTTACAAGTCTTGGTCGATGCTATTGGCTCAAAGGATGGCAGATCCCAGAGGGAGGAAGACGTTCTAAAGGTAAGCCTATCATCAACCTGCTTGAAGATATTCAGGAAAATGAAAAGATTGCAGCCGTTCTTCGTGTGAAAGACTTTGCGGAAGCAAATGCTTACATCCTTCTTTGTACAAGACAAGGTGTTGTCAAAAAGACAGAATTAAATGCATTTGACTCTCCAAGAAGAAAAGGTGTTTATGCGATTAATATCGATGAAGGTGATGAAGTTATTGCAGCTCGCCTTACAAGAGAAGGTCAGCAGGTAATGCTCTTTACTAAAGACGGTATGGCGGTAAGGTTTGATCAAAGTCAAGTTCGTCCAGTTGGAAGAGTGGCCCGAGGTGTTCGTGGTGCTACTCTTAAGAATGAAGAAGATGGAATAGTCTCTTGCGAAGTGGTTAACGGTGACGAAAGCCTTCTTATCGTTTGTGAAAATGGCTTTGGAAAACGCTCTCTAGTAGAAGAGTTCCGTCAAACTAATCGTGGCGGTGTTGGCGTGAGATCTATTATAGTCAGCGACCGTAACGGAAAGGTTGTAGGCGCTACATCTATGACTGACATGGATAGCGTTCTTATGATGTCTAACGTTGGACAAACCTTAAGAATTTCCATGAAAGATGTACGTGTCATGGGAAGATCTACTCAAGGGGTACGTCTTGTTAACCTTCAGGAAGATGCTAAGATCGTTGCAATACAAAAAATTGAAGATCAAGAAAAAGACAAATCGGTTCTTGAGACAGTCAATATTGAAAGACCGGTTCAAGATCAAGATCAACCACCGCTAAGTCCAGAGATGGAAGAGTTAGATCAGTTGAGCCTCTTCTCAAATATCGAAGCGTTAGAACAAGAAAAAAATGAAACTCAAGAATGAAAAAATCTGGATGTTTTATTACATTTGAAGGCGGAGATGGGGCTGGTAAGTCCACCCTCATAGAAACCATTCATCAGTATCTTGAAAAGACTGGAAGATCTGTTCTTAAAACAAGGGCTCCAGGCGGAACTAGAGTAGGGGAGATTATTAGATCTCTCCTACTTACTAAAACAGAAACCCCACTTAGTGATAGAGGGGAGCTTTTCTTGTTTTTAGCAGACAGAGCCCAGCATGTTCAAGAGATCATAAAGCCTGCATTAGATAAAGGTTGCATCGTCTTATGTGACAGGTATAACGACTCAACAGTTGCCTATCAGGGCACAGCTAGGGGATTTGATCCTGATTGGACAAGATCTTTATGTAACTTTGCGACACATGATTTGCAACCCGACTTAACATTATATCTAGATATCGATCCTAAAGTGGGACTTTCTCGTGTTTTACGTCTTGGTAACGACAAAGATCGTATCGAGTCCGAAGGACTTGCGTTTCATGAAAAAATTCGAAAGGCATTTCATAAAATCGCAAAGCAAGATTCCGAGAGGTTTAAAATAATCGATGCAAGCTTAAGCACAGCAGAAGTGTTTGAACACGCTCTAGCCAAGATCAATTATGTTCTCTAATTTAATAGGAAATCCACAAGCCAAACAAATCCTGCAAAGGATGATCGATGATCGAAAGATTCCTCACGCTCTAATTCTTACAGGTCCCTCCGGTGTTGGAAAAAAACTGTTTGCTAAAGAGCTTGCCAAGGGAATTATGGGTATGTCCCATGCTAGAAAAATTGATGCGGAGATCCACCCAGATTTACGTTTATTTATTCCTGAAGGAAAGACGGGTATGCATTCTATAGCCACTATCCATCACTTGCAAGATCAGATGGCGTTAGAGTCCTTCGAAGCTGATTCAAGAGTTTTTATTATCGATGATGCGGATAAGATGCTGCCGACAAGTAGTAATGCTTTGCTAAAAACCCTAGAGGAGCCTCAGGAGAGAAACTATTTTATTCTCATCACAAAACAAATTGATGATGTAATTCCAACAATCCTGTCTCGCTGTAGAAAAGTTTCATTTTTTCCGATTCCTGAAAAAGAGATTTTTCATTTGCTTGCTAGCAAGTACAATCTTTCTGAAGTAGAATCTAAAAAAATAGCATTTCTTTCTCATGGTTCTTTAGATAAAGCTCTCCAGATTATAGAAAGAAAAGAAAGCGCTGCTAGAGAAATGATGATCGAAATACTTTCAGACCAGAGATTTCACGTTCTTAAGCATGCAGTAAACCTAACAAAGATAGAACAATATTTTTCTGCTTTTTTAGAAGAAGAGCAATCTGTCAAATACTTTAGTGAAGTTGATAGTCTATTAGAAGAGCTTTACTATTGGTATAGAGATCTTAATCTTCTTTCTGTAGGAGCAAGTATTGACTATATTTTTCATCTAGACTCTCTCAATATACTTCAGCAACAGGTCGCAAAAAAAGTTTTGCCTCTAGAAAAAATAGGTAAGCTTATTGAAGAATCCCGCCTTGCGGTGCATAGGAGTATCAAAATAAGAACGGTATTAGAGTACCTATTTAGTCAGCTGTGTCCTTAAACAATATATTCTCTTTAGCTTAAGATATTGAGTAACAAGATATATCTGAGATTAATTTTTATTTAATTTTACTAGCTATATAGCTTTCATAGGCTTATGCAAGCACATATAATCAAGACATAAATGTTTCATCTGTAGTGATAAAATTTACATGAGCAGGTTCTTTAATTATCAGGCTATAAAATCCTTGTTTTGATAACTCAGCAATATAAGGAGAGAGTTCGAAAAATTCTCTTCTTGCATCTGCATTTTTCATCGCTTTTAAAAAATTCCATCCAATATTTTTTATAAGGCCTAACCCCCGCATCGTATGAATACTCTCGAGATCTTTAATTGTTCTATGAGCATCTTCCAGCGGTGTAAGCTTTTTTTCGATCAGATCTTCAAATATTGAAATGTCGAATTTATGATTCTCGTGGTAAGTTTGATCTCGATGCTCTAATAGGTCTTTACCATAAAGGAGTTGACTAAAACCACAATATCTTATGAACCAATTTACGATAGGTTTAGGCAATTCTATTATTTTAGGTTCGATACCATAAAGTTCCTTATAGAGCGTGTATGATTCTTTTTGAGTATATGATTTAGGCCCGGCAGCTATGACACTAAGATGAGATTTCACGGAAAAAACTTTATCGCTTAGAATACCTGTGACTAGATCATTTATATAAACTGGTTGAATTGCAGGAACATCATTGGATGTTTCTATTACTGGATGAAGCGGTAGCTGATTTAACATTACAGGATAAGATAGCCCGTGATTGCTACCTTTAGATTTAATAGTAGGATCGCAGACCAGATCAATTCTGAATGTAATTGTTTTGATAGGAGTATTTTCACATATTTGATTAATCATGCTGTCTGTTTTTTTTCGTACTTTGGCGTAGGAGTTTTGAAAGTTTTCAACTTCAGCAGTCGTTGATGAAAGGTTTACTAATGCGACTGGATTAGTAAACCCAGTCTTCTTGACCGCGTTTACTAGACCTTGAGCAGGAGCAATTGTAGGTTTTAGTACTGTTAGCTCATTTCCTTTATCATCGGCAGAAGCGACTGCTATTGTGAGTATTTTTCGAAATTTTTTCGGATTTAATTTAAAAATTTTTCTATCGATTTCTTCCATGAAGGCTGGATCAACTCCGTCTTTTCTGGTAATTTGAATGATTCTAATATTCAAATTTTTACCATAAATAGAGTTGAAGATATTCAAACTTTGCGGTTTTTCATACCTTAAGAGTAAATTTGATTTGTAATTAATAGTTTTAGATCTAGTTTGATTGTAAATGAATACAGTTAGGTTTTCAATTTCTAAGGTATCAACAAATTCTTCTATCTCATCTGGGTTTGTTGTCAAAATTGTTATGTCATTTTTTATGTTTTCTTTAGATTTTGAAACGATACCCTCTATGCAGCGGGCAGCTATGCTCCCCCCCCCTACAATCACAGTGGATTCATTGATACTGAAAGGTGCTGTATTAATGAATAATTCATGAGGGATATTTGTAGAATAATATTTTATATTTTTATTTAATTTGAATAAATTATCACAATACAAAGAAAAGAACTTGGGGAATTTTCTCGAAATATTAAAAGTCATATACTTTAAATCTATCCTTATTAAATTATATCTTTATTATATCGGATTTATTTAAATATATTATTAGTTTTTAGTATTTATTTTTTAAATTGATTTTTTATTTTAATTTACTTTTTAATTATTTTTTGGAAATCTCGTAAAATTAGGCTTTTAAGGAGATTTTATTTTTGGATCAGTCCGAGATTACTATGCGCTAACGTATTGAAGCTCACATTCCAGCAGGTGTTGAGTTGTTAAGAAACTAAATTTAGACAAATCTTTAAAGCAAAAAATATGTAAGATAATGGAGGTTAATGTTTTGTGTTTTTTAGGAAGTTCTCGGTGTATTTAATCTATTGATTATTAATTCTTTGAGAAGTATTTCTAAATGCAGAGGGAGGATTGGTATGCTTTTGAGGGCATCGCCTAGCGTTCCTTTAATCCTTGAGATCTCTTACTTCGGTCTCTTTATTTTTTTCAACTATCGAAGTGCTCCTTGATTGTTTCCCATTTTAAAACTTGTCTGATATCCAAAGGCTCTGGATTCAACGATTAATCAGGGACTTGTTATATTCGAACCAATTCGTAATTTTCTGGCTCATGAATAGATTGAAGTGAATTTTTGATCACCGGATAGTCAATAACTTAGTCTTTTTCTTGTTAATCAAATATTATTCCAAGCTGCGTATCTTTAACCTTTTTCTTTAGTATTTACACAACAACGACTCACAACATATATATAGCTAGTGATCTTACATTAGCAATTTAATAGATGTTCCACTCAACATATAAAGGCAGGTGAAGTTTCCAATATTTAAAGATACTTATTATCAAACTTTCTACGCAAAAAATAAGCAGAAATTATTCCATGGGGAATGAATTATGTGCTTATTTGTTGTTTTTGTTCGATTAGACGATACCTAAGTTTGAGACAGGATATGTATTTAGGGGCTTTTCTTCAGTTAAAGCTAGCAAAGTATTGATTTAATCAAAAAAAAAGCTCCTGCTGTTTTAGCATGAGCTTTTTGCACAAAAAAAAATAAATTAAATTATTTCCATCGTTTTTGTATCGCTTTCCACTGGAATATCTGGTACACAGCGCTAAGACCGACAACAGCATAGATCAAACGAGACAATGCACTCATTTTACCAAATATAGTTGCAACGAGGTCAAACTCAAAAAGACCTACCAATCCCCAGTTTAATCCACCGATTACTAGTAGTATGGCTACAATAACATCTAATTTTTTCATATAAATACTCCTTAAGGTATAATTAAGTGTGTATTTCTTTATATATTAAATATTCTTTTATTATGTAAGGTTTTTTTTAAATTAGTAAAAAATCAGCTAGTGCGATTAGTGCCATTCAGCTAGAAAAATCACTAAAATATTTAGTTGAATTTTTAAAAGAAAAAAACTCCTTAATAGACGAAGAATAGGGAGCATAAAATGAATAGACACACAAAACGCAGTTGATCTCAATATAACCGAAAACTCGTAAATCGTGAAGCAGTACGTTTTGGTTAAACAAAGAATGTCTAAATTATTGGATCAACAAGAAAGGAAGACGAGGGCTTATCGTATACAGTCCTGGAGTATTTCTATCCAAGTATTCCAATAGGTAGCTTCAGAGGAATTGTTTTCTTCAACATCCCATATAAAGCCTAAGACTGCTCTTAGAAAAGCAAGGTTTTTAAGTAAAATAGGATCAAGATTGAGCTCTTGATGAAGAATTGCCAATCTGTTAAATAATCGCTCGAGATTTGGTGTTTCATTGATTGGATTTAGTAAAAAGATTGCCGTTTCAAAGCCAGTGAATCCGATTACACCTTTGGGATCTATAGCCACCCAGCCTTTATCTTGAGAATAAACGATATTTTCATGATGCAGGTCACCATGTAGGATACACGTCTCTTGAGGGTAGTTTTCTGTAAATTTAATTGCTTTACCAGCAGCAACAAGGGTCTCATGGGATAGCTTAGCATTTCCTTGTATAGAGCTTAGCCATCCTTTTACTGTAGGAAGTTTCGTGCTAGATGATGTCTTTACATACATTTTTTTTAATAGCTGGCAAAATAGGAGAGTAGCTTCATTTTCATTTTGCTTTGCGAGTTGTTTTAAAGTATTACCAGGGCGTATCTCTTCAATAAGAAGGGCTTTTAGTTTGTTATCAAATTTTATTAGAGATGGACAGCAGTTTTTAGGGAGGAGAGTTAAGGCTGCTTTTTGGTTGTTGAACTCAGCAGGATCATCAAATACCTTTAGGGTTACCGGATCATTTTCAAACGTTCCAGATAAAATGGTACTTTTAGAAAGGGACAACTCCTTTACATTGCTAATTGCCCATGTTTTGATGATCTCATCAACTGCATTCATTTTACCTTAACTTTCCAGCCCAACCGAGCTTGGTTCTTAGTGTGGAAAAATAATCTCTTCTATAAAGACTTACTAACTTGAACTTCCTGGGTGCTCTTACAATTTTAAACACTTCCCCCGTATTAAGTTCAAATTTTTCAAGACCGTCGGCTCGTATTTCTATTGGGTCATATTCACTGGAATACTGGATCTGAATTTCTTGGTTAGGCATCAGTACAATCGGTCTATTAGAAATAGTATGCGGACTGATTGGTGTGATGACTATTGCCTCTAGATCGGGACTTAAAATAGGTCCACCTGCAGCAAGAGAGTAGGCTGTAGATCCGTTCGGTGTCGATATAATAATACCATCAGCTTCAAAGGTATTTAGATACATGCCATCTACATGAATTGCTATCTCTACAAGGCTTGGGTTTTGTCCTCTGTGAACAACAATATCATTTACTGCAAAGCAACTATCACCTCTAGGTGATTCTCCATGGATTATAAGCCTTTCATGGATCTTATAGGCTCCGCTCAGAAGATCCTGTAGGCTTGGATAAATATCTGTAAGGGGGACATCTGCCATGAAGCCCAGGTGCCCTAGGTTAATTCCAAGTATTGGTATATCAAGGGTTTCATACTTGTGCGCTATTCTAAGGATTGTGCCATCACCACCCATAGAAATGATAAAATCGATTTTTTTATCTAAATACTCTGATAGAGGTGGAAGGTTAAGTTTTTTTGCAAACCTGTCTTCAGTTATAACCGTCACACCGTGTTCCTTTAAAAAATTGGCAACACCAAGGGCAAAACTATGAGAATGATCTTTAGTTTCGTTGGCAAATAGAGCGATGATCATAGGTAGGTGTCCAAATTTTCAAGGTTGTGTTGTAAGTTAAATATATCCACGCTTTTTTTCAGTATTTGATCAGCAGATAGCCCGATTTCCTTAAGCAGATCACTGTTGCTGCCATGATCTACAAATACTTCTGGTATGCCAAAATTTGCAACCTGTAAGTGCTCAAATCCATTTCTAAGTATGAAATTGTTGATTATAGATCCAAGGCCTACACTGGCTGCATGCTCCTCTATCGTGATAATGTAGTCATGAGAGGAAAGTACCTTGTAGAATAAATCAGCGTCTAAAGGTTTTACAAACACAGGGTCTATTACTGTTGGCGTAATATCATATTCGGAAAATTGCTTTGCAACTTCAAGTGCTGTATTACACATATGCCCAAGAGCTATGATAGCAATTTTTGATCCTTCTTGTATTATGTCAGCTGTTCCCAGTTCTCTCTTTATAGGTGCGTCTGAAGGAGCTTCTGTTATCAGGTTGGGATAGCGCATCGATACGGGCCTTCCCCAGCTAAAAGCGCTGTGCATTAGGTCATTGAGCAATTGACCATTTCTTGGTTGGCATATAACCATATTAGGCATAGCATTTAAAAAACTAATATCATATATGCCATGGTGGGTAGATCCATCAGGACCCGATATGCCGGCTCGATCTATAGCAAAAACTATAGGGATCTCTTGAAGGCATACGTCATGAAAAAGGTTGTCAAATGCGCGTTGTAAAAATGTAGAATATATGGAGCACACAACCTTAAGTTTTCTATTGTGTGCTATACCTGCGCCATATGTTACGCTGTGCCCCTCGGCAATACCTACATCTATGCAGCGATCAGGATACGTAGCCATCAGTCCCTCGAGGCATGAGCCTGCAGGCATGGCTGGGGTGATCGCAACGATCGCAGGATCTTCTGAAGCCATCTCCAGTATTGTTTTGCCAAATACTTGAGGAAATGTGGGGTTTACATTTTTTTGAGGAAGAAACTTGCCCGTACTTTTATCAAAAGGCTTACAACCATGGTAGCAGGTGGGATCATTTATTGCCGTTTCCATCCCTTTGCCTTTTGTTGTAAGTATGTGCAAAATGATGGGCTTGTTATGACCCTTTAGTGCAGTTAGGGTCTGTATAAGCTCTTGCGTATTGTGACCATCGAAAGGTCCGACATAAGACAAACCAAATTGTTCAAAAAAAGGAGCTGCGCTGATCAAGTTTTTAATAGATTCCTTGACTTTGTGCCCTTGCTTTGCAAGAAATCCTCCAAGGCTGGGTATTTTTGTCAGCAGATGTTCTACTTCATCATAGATTTTGTTCGACGTTGGGCTGTTTACTATTCTGCTTAATATGTTGGATATGGCACCCGTATTTTTCGATATCGACATTTTATTATCGTTTAGTATGACAATAAAATTTTTAAGGTCTTTGGGAATATTGTTTAGCGCTTCGAGTGTCAGTCCGCAGGTGAGTGACGCATCCCCGATAATCGGTATCACAAATTCATCATTTTTTAAAAGGTCTCTTGCTTTGGCTACGCCCAGACCTAGAGAAAGGGCTGTTCCTGCGTGTCCTGCTAAAA